>NZ_JBIWAL010000008.1:0-173600 GCF_044760045.1 Pseudomonas sp. NPDC098747
CGGCGGTGTTAGACCAGCCAAGGTCTGCACCCGCTACCACAGTTCCGACGCTCGTCCCGCCGCCACCTTTAGTGATAAACAGCCCATAGGTGCCCGCTTCGCCTGCACCAAAACTGGCGATGGACACGCGCACTTTTTCTCCGCCCATCCCGTCCATCCAAAGCTGGCCAAGATCAGTGGCGTCAACCGTAGCCCTGATCGCATTTCCGCCATCCCAACCCAGCTTAAGCGCGCTCGGCGTTTGCCCAACTCCCGTACCCTGTTGAACGGGGGTAAAGCCTAACGTGGGCTGGGGCACGTACCCCAGCAATGGCTGGTACGCGGCGGGATCAAAATTGGCCGTGTCCCACACCCGCTGAATTTCCCACGTGCCATTTTCCTGCGAACGGTAATACAGTCCCGTCCCGTGAAAAGGAGACAGGATCTGCAAGCGATAGCTATCGTTATGAATCAAGCTAATGACGTGATGCCAACCGACATCGGGCGCGCCGACCAGTTGTTCACCGAAATAAAAACCGGTCGTGTCCAGGTCATTTAGATCCGTGTTGGAGATAAGCGCCGACGCAGCCCCTATTCCAAATGCGCCCACTTGCATGAGCCGGTCAGCCGTCGCATCAAGCAAGGAGGCCTGGGTTTTATTCTTGAGCTTGAGCGGCGTGATGGCTGTGTTGTCGCTGGCGCCCGCATTTACCTCGGCGTCCGTCGCAATGCGAATGATGCCCGCGACCGCTTCTGTAGCCGGTGGCGCGCCTGCCGCTACAGCCGCCACAGCCTCAATCGCGAGCTGCAAATCCGCCAAAATGGCATCAACGTCGCCATCGTCGAGAACATCATTACCGCTATTATTGGCAATAAACTGCGCGAGAACCGCCGCGATCACTGATGATTGACGCCAAGCTTTGTTGAGTTGCTCGCTTCGCGCAGTGCCAGATGAAAAACCACTGACTCTAGCAGCCAGTGCCGCATAGTCGGCTTGACTCATTACGTTCGCAGTAGAGTTAATCGCGAACGGTAGAAAATCGTTAGTTGGCATAAAACCCTCACTTATCTGTAAACAGTTCCCCAGCTTCCATTGTCGAAGCCGCCTATATATTCGTTGTCAGCGTCAAAACCGAAGATCACCTCCTCATCAGGCGCGACTATGTAATATTTGATTCGAACCCCTTGCGGTTTGATCGGTAGATATCCCCCTGTTAGCAACGCAAGCTCGACCGCAGTAGGGGTCTTTCCAGACACGCCAATGGTCATCGACATATCCTGATTGTCTTCGACGAACACACGGGTATCACCGGTGAATATCGAGTCGTAAATATCCTTCAGCGACTCTGTCGTGCCATCCCAGTGATTCGCCTTGATTCTTGCCCTGAGCAGGGCTCTATAGCTTTCATTGTCGAGAACACTTACTCCACTATCCGGATCAAGCGGCCCCTTCCAAGTGCCTTGATCAAACCCAAGTCCGGGTATGTCGAAGGAGAAATAAACGTCCGCCAGAGGTGTATCAATATTCCTCGAAACTCCAATCCAAACTCCGTCCGCATCCAGCTGGGCGCCGATAGCTGTATCAAGATCGAATGACGGTGAAATCTGATTCGTGACAGCGATTACTTCGGTGATAGGCCGAATGACAGCCTCAACCATCGACATGTACTTTGGTTTATCTGCGTGCTGGCTGGTAATCCTTCGGGTGTAGTCCTCAGCTTTGGCCATATCAGATCACCGTGATGACGACACTGCTCGGAGTGCAGGAAGCCTCTTCATTGAACAAAAGAGGAACATCTGGTGCTCCAAGACCACCGGGACCAGACAGGGTGAAGGAGGAGATTTTGAAGGTATCCCTACCCTCAACACTGTTCGCAACCGTGATCGCATCCCCCCACTCAACAGCGCCGCTCTCCCCGCCACCAAGCTCTACGCTGTTCACATAATCGGACACGTCATTCTGGATGGCTGTCTCGATTGTCGAGGTGTACCCGGCCAGCGCTCGAACCGAAATAGCCACGGTTATCGGCACTGGAGTCGGCCTGAAAAAGCGAATAGTGACGGGGCGCCCGTACTGATCGATTACGCTGGCTGAAGTGTTACCGAACGTTCCGGTACCGGGCGTTTTCTTCAGTGCGATCGCTTGTGCAATTGCTTGAACATCGCCCCCCGCTACAACCAAGGCAATGTGATGCGGAGGAATACCCTTCGCATCAGTCGCATCCGTGTCGTTTTCGTTCGGGACACACTGAGTAACTCCTGGCAGGTCCGCCACGACACCGACCGTGCCGTTGAGCACCGTCCGAGACGGCAGCGCGACGGAATTTTTTTGCCGTCGGCGTACGGTTGCGTCCTCCTCAATTGCAGATCCCGGCGAAGCCGCTGTCGCGTTCGTTACGGACTGCCAGCCACGGATAGGCGTGGCGATTTGGTTGATCTTTCCCGCCCCGGCGGGTGTCGCTCCGACAGTGGTACAAGTGGCGGTAACCGTGATCGTTCCTGGTGTCGGGATAACGACGACACTGGGCAATGCCCACTTCAAACCTTGATCGTCTTGGGCGAGCCCGTTGCTGATGGACGTGCCGGCCTGCCCGATGATGGTGAGGTCAGCTTGTGAGTTGGTGGGTTTTCCGCGTCTTATGCCGTTTAGTTTGATGTTGCTCGATAGGCCGGCCCCTTGGGCGGTGTTTGGAGAAAAAGACAAATAGGCGGCAATTGCAGCGGCGTTGGCATCGCTAAGCGCCAGCGCAATAACTGCTAGGAACTGCCCATCCTGAGAGTCCGGCTCAAGGTACGTATCAGCGCCATAAATCGAACGATAAGAAGCCTTTAGATATTCCAAAATCTCTGCATAGCTCGGCGCCGAAATACCGGTCGCCGATATGACAGCTGCGGTCGGTGATGGCATTTACATAATCTCGGTGAGCTTGGTTTGTCCGTATATCGTGGTAATCGTCGCCACCACCGACAGCTTCCGCTTGTCGGTGTCTACGGTGCTTTCGTAGCGGTCTATCTGCAGTACGCCAGTCGTGTCGAGGATGTAACCTCTGATCGTCATGTCGTACGTGGCGCGAGTCCTTTCGCCGAGAACTTCAGTGCTCCACGGCATGCCTTCTGACGTGTCCAGAAACCACTCACCACGCAGCAGGTTCAGCCGGGTATGGACAGCCTGGGCGACCGCTTCGGGTGTATCAATGTGGAAGTTCGCCTGCTGATTGCCGAAGATGTAATCGCCATTCGCGTCTTGTTTTCGATATCTCATGGAACCGGCTTCCCGCTGTTTCCGTCACCAGGTGTTACCCCGCCGGTAAGGTGGTTCTGCAGGCTGACCGTTCCGGCTACGACGTCATCGGTCGCATCAATGCGCCCGTTAACCTTCATGTTTCCGTTGATGGTGACCAGCGGCGCCGTGAGGTTCAGAGGCCCTGATGTGGATGCGTTGATGGCGTGAGTGGTTGGGTTTATCTCGACAAAAGCCAACCCGTCATCACTGCGCAACTGCGCGGCTTCGGTACTCACTGAAGGAATTGACCTGGGCTTGGAGCGAAACCCCAGAAGTGCTACAGCGTCCGCGATATTGTTCATCCGAAGCGTTGCCAGCGCCTGCACCTCACCCGACTGCCACCATGAATCAAGGCAGCGTGAAGAAATCAGCAGCATGCATTCATCGCCCTTCACCACGGGAAAAGTGAGCGTGCAGCCACCACCCGCAGGAAACTGTGTGGGACAGTCCACGAGCAATGGCAGATCAATATTGATAAAGTCGCCCGCCGGCGTCCGCATCAGGGGCCTTACGGCTGGCTGCACATCGCAGGTCATGGCTTCAGGATCGAAGCTTTGGATGATTCCCGGTAACGATGTCCAGACCTTTGACTGCCAGGATTTCAAGGCAATAGAAAGCCAGTCGACCGGATCTTCAATCCGCTCTTGCTTATTCAATGGAGTCACCCTTGAGAAAAATACTACTTGGATTTGTATTGGTTGCGCCGACCGCTTTTGGCGGAGTCAAATTTTACGGCGATCTCAACGTTAACCGTCCGGGTTGTGTTGGCGATAAAATACACATGGATCAATACAACTATAGGCTGGCATCAACCGTAAAGTGCGAACTTCCAATCATGAACGCCAACCAATACAACGCTGTACACATTAAGCGACCTGGAGGAGGAGAGCAGTTCGGATGCTGGGCAAAAACCCTCGGAGGAAAAGCCCTAATAATAATTTCTGACGGCACAACCGAAACTTGGGACATGCTTAGCTTTGTAGAAGTAGACGTCGATAAAACCGGCAATGGGAAAATTATAAAATCTTACTTCCAGCGAGCCGGATTCGCTAAGTGCCCTACTCGGTGAACATCACCAATACTTAATTGCGCCTTCCGATGAAATAACTCCCGGAGTCATCGCAGAAACTGTCTTACTCTGAACAACTGTAATATCAATCGAAAGACATTGCGCCTCTGTGTACCAGTCATTCTCCCGTGTATCACCGTAATGAGTTGCGGTGAACACCTTGTAAAAACCATCGCTATTGGTGCGATTTTGCATATCGATTGCATAGTTTTGCGCTTGATCAGCAACGCTTATGCCAAATCTGTATTGCTGAATACTGGAGTTATTTATCTGCAACGATCGGCCAATCTTGACGTTTGGATTCAACAACATCTTAACGTTGATTCCGTTCTGGACTTGTTCCGGAAGACCAATCATCCCCGTCGCAGAATTGATGACGGCGGCCCCACCTTCAAGGTAGCCGTTTTCAGGAACTATCGTTAAACGCCCGTCTTGAATGCTCCACGAGCAGCCTATCGTTCGGCTAATATCAGCGAGTTGATCACGAACAAGACCGAACATCGCCACGCCTCTAGGGAGAGCCCATACGGGTAAGTTTGGTGGCAGCTCTGGAGATGTTACGCCATAAGATTCCATAGCCTTTGCGCAAGCATTGATTTGATCTGTCGGGGTAGCGCCGGCAACCAATGTGGTGCTGATAAAAGCAAAGTTGTAAGCGGCATCTCCATCGGCAGCGGTGATATCAATATAAGTGTCAGTCTGACTCTCGCGACCAGGTCGTACCTGCTTTACTGTACCTTCGAAAATTAATCCGTAACTTCCTTCATAGCCGGCCTCAAGTCGAATTCTGGTGAACTCGCGATCTACTTTCAGGGCGGTCTGAGTGCTTACATTGTAAACGCGTATGTCGGCCGAGTTCGGCGTTTGATAGTCTCCGCGCCGTACAGAAAAGCGAATTCTTAGGTCTGACAGGTCGATGGCTTCAGCTTCATCACCGACCGTCAGGCTGATTTTTCTGATGTACTGTGGAACAATCATAAATTCACCACAATCATGACGCTATAAATAATGAAGAAAACACTCTTTGCAGCACCGATTTTCTTTTTTTCCCTCTGCGCAATCGCATCAACCTCATCCAAAGACGAAGATGCAAAGTTCGCAGCAGCATATAAGGCCGAATACGGCGAATACGACGGAACTCGAACCGGACAATTGCTAGAGCAAGCCATGAGCCTTCACAGCCAGTGTCGAGGCGGGTCAGGCGATGATCCTAAAACATGGAAAGCATGCGATAAACAGGAAATACCTGCTAAAGAAC
The DNA here is from genome assembly GCF_044760045.1 of Pseudomonas sp. NPDC098747. NCBI lineage: Bacteria > Pseudomonadati > Pseudomonadota > Gammaproteobacteria > Pseudomonadales > Pseudomonadaceae > Pseudomonas > Pseudomonas sp. NPDC098747. The sequence goes on from NZ_JBIWAL010000008.1 coordinate 5,590, forward strand.
TCCAAAAGCTTGGCTGGTGTTACGGCGAAAGCGGACAAAGTGGTTCCGAAGAAAAATGGCACCTCTGCTCCAAGAAGTAAGGATCGCTACTCAACGTACCAATAGAGATGCGAGCCAATACCTAGATTCTCAAACGTTGGTACCGCGTCCGGATCCGCTGTGGTTTGCACCCATAGAGCGTCCGTAAACCCTAGATGGTCATACTGTTCTAGCAAGTTCACGCCCGTTACAAGGGGGATGCCCTGAATGATCGCCTGGCCTTTCATGTCGGCCAGATCCAACACCCATCCCCCTTGCTCGGAGTTTCGCCATTGCACCGTCAACTGGTATTGAGTTCCGGAAAGCGTCACTGAGAACCGCTGCGCATCCGGTGTCAGCGGTATTTCGTAGCTAGGCATTTACTCCTCCATTTGGTGGCTGCCAGCCACCAGGTGCAGGGATGCCAATAATCACATTTTTATCCCCGGTCGGAATGATCTCACCGGTCGATTTGGGAGCTGCTTGCAAATCCCTTCTGGGCAACGTCGTCATTCGAGTGTTCGTGATCAACACCTGGCGACAACTGGCGGTCACCATCAACGAATATTCCGTCTTCGGATCAGTCGTCATGTTCATGCTGCGCAGCAGCATGTTTTTGTAAGTGCGTTTTCCGGTACAGACATCGAAAGGAACGCGTGATGCTTGGAGCGCCAGCAACTGGTGATATACGCTCGAAACATAGTCGGAGCCAACCAGGTTACCCCCCTTGAACGCCGAACCAATCCCCTTCAGGGCACCAACAAACCCATCCAAACTTGCGTTGGCCCACCCGCACCGGATAACGACTTCTGCCGGACGCAGGAACGCGTGATCGTTGATGTTCGCACCAAGCTCAACCGGATGTTCGGTGATCTGCAACTCATCAGTTGCAACCTCCTCAAGCGTCACATGCGCCTGGATGGTTTCGATTGACCGCTTTGGATCAATGGTAATCAACCCTAAGAAATTCGCCATCTAGTAAACCTCTGGGGTATTCATGTTCCGGGCAACCTCAGCACCGACGCGCGTCTGCTCGCCAGCCACGGATCGACCAACTGCCCCCGGGTCGCCGGCACCGTTTACATTGATGGTGGTGTTCTGTACGAACTGGGAAGACAATTGCCCTCTCTTAGCAGCCTCTCTAGCCCTAGATGCCTCTCGCTCTTCAGGAGTATCGCCGGATCCAGGGCGTAGAAAATGACGAGACACTACGCGTCCCGCTGCATCTGCGTTCGTGGTTGCTTTTAGGAGCTGGCCAGCTCTCTGCTCGGCCCCCTGAGTGAGCTCGTAATGCAAAAACTCAGCCTGCTTTATCATGTCGGCGCGGCTATCGTGAATATTGAATCCTGCCCACTTTTCAAAGTTGGCCTGGCGATCAGGATGCCACTGGGCAATGCCGACAGCTTTGCCGCCATCCCCCACAGCTTTTGCATCAAACGTGCTGGTCTCGGCGGCGAGGTTGCCCACGATTCCGGCAGCCTGTTCCTTGGTCCACCCCAAGGATTCGAAGTAATCCATGAGGAAAGTGGCTCTGTCATCGGACCTTTGATGCAGGCTTTTCCAGTCGTGTTTTATACCTGCGTGTACGCCCGCAAGATTCTCTTCAGTGCGCTTTTGTATGTCCTCTTCCGTGATGCCAATGTTCCAAAAATTCCCCAGCTGGCGGCGTGCTAGCGCTTCTGCTGCGGCACGATCCCCGCCTACGGCCTTGGCCATCTGGTCTTGGGCTTCTTTTGATCCTTCAGACTGGTCGCCCGAGAGCAGTACCGCCCCAGCAGCGACCGCCCCAAGCCCCCCGCCAAGTTTAAAAAATGCGTTAGCTAATTTAACGATGCCGCCCACTAGCGGAACGGCTCCAAGCGCCTTGAGCAAAACGAGAAGCGCAATAATCTTGGTGCTCCACCCATCCGTGGCTGTATCCAGATCAACAAAAAAGGTCCACAGCTTGTCGAGGTACGGACCCGCTTGCTGGGCCATCTCTATTAGCACATCAATAATGGCGACCACCCGATCGGCGATCATCGGGGCGTTTTCTTTAAGCCATGTCGCAAATTTTCTGAGTTCCGGCCCAAACTCACGCATAAGCTCGGCTTGAACCTGGATCGATATGAGTTCCAACTCAAAGCCCACGTCCCGAAGAGCCTTCATCAACTGATTGGCGTCTTTCGCGGCTTGATCCATGCCATTAGCGCCCAGGCGCTTTTCCTTCTCCGCCTGCTGGGCGCCGAAGTCGTCCTGCATGATGGCGCGCAACATGCTGTCGCTGATACCAACTTGGCTTGCGTACTGCTGCGCAAGCCAGTAATCCATGCCTTTGAAGGCCTTCCCGAGGTCGACCAACACATCCCCGGTATCACGCAAATTACCGTTGATATCGCGAGTCTGTACGCCCAAGCCTTTCAAATAGGACTCGGCACCAGGAGTGGTACGGATGAAACTGGCAATACCTTCGAGCGCACCTCGCGCCTCATCAGCAGAGGCCCCTAGATCCTTGGCTGCCAGCTCTGAAGCCCTGATCGATGACGCGCTTGCGCCTATCCGTTGGGACGCGAAATAAAGCCCCTCAAGGTTCGAGGCGAAAGCTGAAACACCGGCGGCGACCGTCAGTGACGCGCCGACTATGGCGGTAACCAGCTTGGTAACTGCGGCGGTCGCGTTATTAATCCCGCCGGTGAACTCTTTCAGCTGCTTTTCATCAGTTTTGAAGCCCAGGCCTACCATAAACTCCTTGATTACGTCATCAGCCATTGGCGGCCTCCTGAGCTACCTGAACTCGGTGCTTGTTCTCGGCGCGGACAAGCAGCGAGTCGTTCATTTTTGCAATGTCTGCCAGATCAAGCGTGCCGTCTTTCAGAGACTCATACCGACACATGCCCTCGTGCACAGGAAGCAATAACCAATCCTCACCGTCGGGCATGCTTTCAAGCTCGACCGTCAGGCCTTTGGAATGCCCCGGCCGGTAAGCATCCCGCGAATAAAAGGGCCGAGCGAATCCGTGATGACTCGAATAGCCAGTTTGATCATGACGCCCAGATCGAGGTCATCGAACAAACACACCCGCTGCTGTGTGTTCCACACTGGGTACCACTTGTCATCTTGACGGCGCTGGACGACCGACAGGCAAGTGCCGAGGATGTACTCCGCGGCTTCGTCCGACATTTCAGCAATGCCTTCTGCCAGGGGCGTCATTACTTCCGCCATTCCGCCGATATCGCCACTCAGCGGAGTGAGCAGAGCATTATCGCTTTCAGTATTTCCGGTTTCGCGAGCGGTGGTAGCCAACTTGGTAAAAATTGGAATCAGCGTTGGGAGGATGGGTGCCACCTTGCGCGACAGGTGAAACTGCTTGAAGGCGTCCAGCTTGTTGATGCGAAAGGTGATATCACCCAATTCAAACTCAGTCATAACTACTCCGTTGATTACTCGTAGAACCCGAGAAGGGAATCGATTTTCACGACGTCAAATACCCATTCGATAATGTCGCCGTCCTTTTTGTAGCTAAGGTCGGGGCGCTTTTTGAATGCGCACTTTCGACAGACCGTCGTGTCCTTGCTCGCCGAGTTGAAAATGGTGATGACATTCATCCCCCATAGCGTTGAGCTCAGCGACTGAGCGTCATACAGAAGCATTAGCTTTGCGTTCTGTGGTGAGGTCTTGAGGAAGCGGAGTGTGACGGTCCCGGACTTATCGGCGTGCAATGAATGCATGCCCTCGCCGTCGGCACCGATGGTCATGGTGTTTTTGTCGCCGGCCGCCGAGATGGTGATGCCTTCCTCGGCGTTGGCAGAGCCGGCGCCAAGGTCGATGATTGCGCCGGCGCCCACCAGGGTGGCGACGACGTCCAAGAAACTATACGAAGACATAAGACGCTTTCCCCTTATCGGTTAACGTTGACGATGACATCGACGAAGTGAACGGCGCCGGCCAACTTCACCGCGACCTGGATGACAGGAGCGTTGCGAGCCTCGCGATCAGCTTGTGCCTGAGTGTCGATCGGAGAGGCGTAGACGTAATACCCCATTGTCAGGTACTGGCCAGTCGTCAGCGCGCCGAACGCAGGACCGTTCCACACACCTGGAGCGACCAAGCCATTGTTGACGGCCTGCTCAAGGCGAGACTCAATTGTTGCGGTGATACGGCCGATACCGGGCGCCGTCTGTGGGATTTTGTCGGTGCTGGTGTAGAGCAGATTGAACACGGCAGTCTGCAAATCATTCTGCAGCCAGTCCAGGCCGTGCACTTCATCGAAGAAGTACCCGTTGACCATCACGCCTTCTTGGATGATTGCCGTGTCATTGTTGTAATTGACGAACACGTTGCAGTTTTTATCTGCAAGGGTGGCAGCCTGACCAGTCGTGATGCTTTCGGCGACGATGCCGGGCTCCTGCTTGAACTTCAGCGTGATGGTCGTGTTGTTACCTTGGAAGTTCACCGTGAAGGCCCGACCAAACATCGAAGCGGCGGCGTACGGCGAGAAGCTGGAAAACTGGCTGAAGGTCTTTTTGTAATTGAGGGCTTTTAGCTTGCTGGCAATGTCGACGGTGCTGGTCGGGTCCAACACCAGCGGACTTTGAGTGGTGTAGCCAAAGATTCTCGCCTGACCGGTTCCTTCGATAAACGCGGCGACATCCAGCACATCGGCATCAGTCAGCGATGGGTCGGCCACTAGCAGGCCGTACCAATCGTTAGATTTTGCAGACAGTGCCGCAACAGCCTCTAGCAGCGTTTCGCTGTCCACGCCATTGACCGGTACCGACGCCTGACCGATTTGAAGCCCCAACAACACCGACAAGTCGATACCAGAGAGTGGTGCTTCAGCGTAGGTGATGGCTGAGTCGGCCCCAGAAGTTGAACTTGTCACTTCAAACCGAGCTTGTGTGGCGTTCCAAACGCAGGTGCCCGCAGACGCAAGACCAGTAGTGATCGCTGACGCGACGCCATTCAGGTTGGTGACTGAGGACAAATCAATGGCACTCAACGCCTTAAGCGTGCCGTCAACGCTGATTCTCATCCCGCCAGCAGTGACTGCGGTGAAATTGGATAGCTCCTGCTGAGCGACTGACAATACCGCCCCGTTGAGCACGGCTGCCGTAGCAGTTTTCGCCCAACGCCCCACAAACGACCGCGCTGGCTGCGGCGACTGGCTATAGAAAAGATTATTCGCGATGTACTCGGGTGCGGTGGTTCCGAAGTCGGCCACGACACCGTCGGTATCAGCGTATTCACGAATGCGCTCGGTGACGTCGATCACCGGTGACGCACCCAGGACCAGCAGTGCGCCGAAATCGCGCACAGCTGCGGCCTTTGGCGACATGACGATTTGAACGTTCACGACACCCGAGACAGAAAGAGTAGACATAGATACTCCGAAAGTGAATCAGTCGACGATGCTTATTTCTGCCGACAAAATATTAAGAACGGGATAGGTGCGGACGATCTGGCGCCGCATTTCAAGAAACAGGTCATAGCGACGAATCCATTGCTGGTTCACTAACTCCGGGACCGGTTTCACTTCCGAGGCCGAGACAAACGCCACACGATGCACGCGCAGCGCCTCCCGATTCTGGGGGATGAATATCCCGTCTCTCAGAAGCCCCGCGAAGCCCTGCGACTGGGGGCCGTAGAACGACGCCAGCACAGTGAAAGCTTCGTGACGGCTGTATCGTTCGGCACCGTCGCCGCCGCCGTCATGGGTGATTGACGGGTTCGCGTCACTCTTGGAGTTAGAAACACCAATCGCGCACCAGTTGTCTGTCGGCTCTGGCTGCTTTGGGTTGCCGGGCTGCCAACGGGGCCGAACCATCGGCCCCGACAGCGCGGTAATTCCCTTCACCATCCCCTGCAAGATGTCCTCGAGTTCCACGTCTTCCGCAGGCGCAGCCGTACCCGCCGGCGTTAAATACCCGCCGGTTGCTGAGGTGTTGCTCATGGATTATCCCTTCAGCGGTATGAGGTCACAGTAGGCGCAGACAAAACCCTCGCCGAAGTGCCTGTAATCATCAACGTTGACCACCGTGTAATCGCGCCCCAGCCAAGTCACGATATCGGCGGTGATGCTGCCCGTGCCGCTGGTGAGAGGGAATACGGTGTGGACCTTGATAGAACCCTTTTTACGTTCGCCTCCCGCGAACCGCTCAAGAAGATCACCCTTGTCACTGGTGACCACACCGGCAAAGGTCGTGGGCTGCGTGATAGCCACAGCCCGACCGGTTTCGCCGACGGTCTGCGTGCTACGCGTACAGATCAATCCTTCATCCATGAAGTCCGGATCCAGGAGGATTTCCGACACGTCTAGAAGAGCCATAGATCACACCTTTTTCCGCACGACATACGTGATCGAGTTACGCAGCTGGCCTGTGTCGATCAGCGGTTTTTCGCCAGTGCGACCACGCTTGCGACGGGCTGAAAGTGTTCCCTCGGCCAGTGGCGCGTGATCCCCGCTATTGATCTGGTATCGAGCCCCAGCCTGTCCGACCAACCCCGCCGCATGAAGCTCGTTTTCGACCTTCGCCTTATCGCTACTCAAAGCTGCCTTGGCGGCCTTCTTCATGTGGTTTTCGATACTCTCCTTTCCCAGCTCAACACCTGGAATCAGAAATGGGCGAGCAGGAATATTGGCCGCTGGTGCGCCGAACTCATGGATGTAACCAAGCTGAGCGTTGTTGATGGGCTCGCCCTCTTTGCGCTCAGCCTTGGATGATGGAATCCCAATCAGCACTTGTTGCTTGGTGAGCGCCTCAATTGCTTCCAGGACCTTGGCGGTATGATCTTGAACGACGACAGGCTTCATAGCTGCATACCTCCCATACCCACCATCTGGGCCAGTTCGGTGTACTGAATGCCGTAGGTGGTGAGATTCATCGCGCTACCGTCCTTGGGCGTTAGCGCCGACGTGGCATAGGTTGCGCTTACCCCGGCGACTGACTTGCTGATCAGCGGCCCCTTCGCCTGACCCGGTGCGCCACCAACTGCCGCTGCTCGCTTATTGGCTGTAGCAACGGTCAGGAAGTGAGCTGTGTAGAGTCCGAGGCCCGTGTCCAGGTAGTCGCACCAGCGATCCGGCGCCAACACCTTGATAGCCAGGTTCAACCAAAGATTGATGGCAGAGTCAGGGTACTTACTGGTATCGGCGAACTCGGGGAAGTCAGCGCGGAACTGTGCGACATCCATGGCTCACTCCTTCTTGGGTCCGGAATTTCCTTTTTGATCAGATTTTTTACCGTCGTCCCCGGCATCGCCACCAGGCTCAGCCGCAGCAGGATCGACAGGCCCTTTACCGCCTTCGTCGGGCTTAGCCTTCAATGGCTCAAGGTGAGCCTTAACAAACCAATGGTTGATCAACTTATCGTCGATCTCTTGAGTTCCAGAATCGAACTCAATGACACCCTTGATTGTCGTCAATTTGAAGGGCTTGATGACGTTTCGAGTAGCCATGATGCCCCCTCAAATCCCGTCGCGGTAGCCGATGGTTTCGCTGTAAACGATTTCCACCACGCCCAGGCGACCGTAGTAGGTTGTGATTTGGCGGATCCCGCGATATTCCAGAGGTGTGCGCTGAAGTGGTACGAGTGGGAACCGGACGCGATCCTTATCGTTGGTGTAAGCGATCATCCGATGGCTACCGGAGGTACCACGTCCTGTCAGCCATTTAAGCGGCTGGATGTTCGCCGGACGCCCGTTGATAGAGTTCGCAATGCTGTTCTGCTTCAGGTATTCCAGAATCGAAATGTTGCCTGCGTCCGAAACCTTGCGATTCACCAGCATGCTGAATTGCTTTGGCGGAAGACGGATTTCACTTGGGCAAACTGCAAAGCCAGCGTTTTCCCACGTACTGGAGAGCAAATCATCCACGTCCGCGAGAATCTCGTCGTGAGTCGCGGTCGCCCAGTCACCCGTGATGGCGTTGCTTACGTTGCTGACCTGCGATGAGTTCAGCAAACCTTCTTCGCCAAGCTCGGTATCACCGATGTACACCTGCTCGTCAATGTCCATGTTGTGCTTGAGCTTCATGGCGTTGAACTTCTGACTATCAACCGGACGTCCGAGCTTCTGAGCAGATGCCAGCTCAGGCAGGGTCCAAGAAAGCTCCATACCCCACAGAGGCAGAGGCTTTGCAGTTTTGTTGATATCCAGTGCCAAGCTTGCAATTGCACTGGAGTCATTGCCGATCCATGCCTTGCCGGTCGGGCTGGTGCCGCCGACAGCAGTGAATGTGGAGTTGGTAAAGCTGGAGACTTCATCGGCGATGCTGACGTCTTCGCGCAGCTGAATATCGCGCCCCCACGTCACGGACACCAGAGGCGCGTGCAGGGTTTGGTCCAGCCGCTCCAATTCACCAATGAGGAACACGCCTGACGAATCGATGGTCTGCGCGTCGAAGGTCAGCATGTTATCTACGGTGCGCGCGCGCTTGAAATGGCGCGGCAAAATCAACTTGCTCATTGAGCGCTCCTTAAATGTTGTAAGCAATTTCGACGTTGCCGGATGCATCGGCAGCGCCCATGAACGTGGCGCCTGTGAGGGCGACGGTATTGGAGCTATCAGCGACTGCTTCGATGCCGCCGATTGGCTTATCAGCGGTAGCGGCTGTAATGCGCACATGCACCTGGCCCGCCTTCGATGCAGTACCGGCGTTCAGCTTGACGGTCATGTAGCCTCGGCGCAGCACGTCGCCCACAGTGTTAGTCGGCCCCATGATTGCCGTGAAGGTACTACCTGTGTAGGGGTAGGCCCGCACCAGAAAGCCATAGATCACACCGGCCGCGTCACCGTCGGCCAATGGGACAAGCTTTCCGCCTACGATCTTCCCCGGCACGCCGAAAACGCTGAACGGGTTAGATGCGTTCAGTTGAACCGGCTCGATAGTCGACTGGCTGGCTCGGGTCACATCACCAGGAATGCCCGCGCTCATCCGATATAAAATTGAGTTACTCATGGAAAATCCTCTTAGCCGCGGCCTTGGCCGCCCCAGTATTCTTGGTTGCGTTTATTGATCTCAGTCGGACTCAACGGCGCCCGACCGAAGTCTTTGGTGCTGATCGTTGAGCGAGTGGTGATCGAATTATTTCGAGTCTTGGCTAGTTCTGAGGCGCCCATAAATGCCGCGCTCACCTGATCATTCGTGAACGTGGAAAGCTCGCGTCCGAACAGAAACGGCGCCACTGCTGCTGCGCCGTCCTCGGTCTGCATGGCTTTGGCCAATGCCTGACGCTGACAGGAGCAGATGTGGTCGACGGTTTTGGCCTTGGCATCCTTGGTGGCAAATGAAATGCCAGGAGACAGAATTTCGGCCCGGGACAACACGTCCGCTAGCTCGCCGGAATCATTCGTGCGTGAGTTAGCAGAATCGTCGTCATCGACTACCGTGCCTGAATCCTTGGTTGGCTCGGTCTTCTTGGCCTCCATGTCACCGACACGCTGGGACAGGGTAGCAACGGCCTCGGTAAGATCCTTGAGCGCATCCAGAGTCGCGCCATCAGCGGTCTTAGCCTTATTTGGCTCACTACCTTCGTCTACCGTCTCAGCTTCCTTAGCCAGCGCTTCAGCGGCCTCGGAATCCTTGGACATAAAGGCTGCGCGAAGGCGATCAGCAAAGGTGCGTTTCGGCGGCTGGGTATCTGTTGTTTTCATTTCGTCTCCAATTGCACATCGCGAGCCACAACGGCCACGCTCTACTAGGGCTACGTGGTTCCCCACAATGTTTGTTTGCCTTCCGCGTCCACGCGCCAACTGCTCGTAATCGGCGTCATAACCACAGGACACTTGACGCATTGGCTGGATAGGCCGACCGGTTGAGCCGTCTGCTGTCTTCCTAATCAGCTCGATTGCCTTGGCATCGGTGATCAGCAGGTCGGCCAACATGAGGTCGCTTTCGATGCCCTCGCCGCGCCGGACGTTTTGCGTAACCCCCATCGTTAGCTCTCGCCAATTGTCCGGGTTCACGAAGTCATCAGGGTGCAACAGGGTTACGGGCTTGCCTTCAAAGCTGGCCAATGTCTCGGGGCGGAATACCTCATCAGCATTGCGCTCGATCATCACCTGACCGCCGGAACCGCCCTCAACAGGCACTTCGCTTTCGTCGTAGATCAAAGTTCCAGTCCGAGCTATTGGCACCGCCTCGCAGAGCAGGAAGCCCTCTGGCGTCATTCGTTGGCGCTCGCTCAACTGTTCGGGCGCAAACCATCGCCCAGTTTCGTCTAGGGTTCTCACTTGCATGATGATTACTCGGGAATTACTGGATCTGGATAACAGCGGCAGTTAGGCAGACATCCGGCATGGCCTGTCAGGTTGTCCAGTGTCGGCGGCTCATCCCAGCTGACAAACTCGCCATTCATTTTCTTATGTGAGTCGCGCACATCGGTGTCTTCGGATGTGCGCCATATGTAGCCCTTACTGCCGACCGAACGAGCGCGAGCCTCAAGCAGCGTTGAGGCCGTACGTGATACCTCGGTGCGAGCGATCAGATTGGCGCGGCTCTCAGCGACACCACCAGACGCCATGATTTTCTTGCTGATCTCACTTGCCCGCGTGGCATCCTCGATACCCTGCAGGGTGAGCTCATGCACCCGTTCAGCAGCCTTGAGGGGGATGCTCTTGATAAGCACCACCTGCTCGGCGAGCAGCCCTCGCATCGCCTGCCCGGTCGGGGCATTGAGGATTTCGTCACGCAAGGTCTTGGACATGTCTTCAGACCTGGCCACCCATGCCTTTTTGTCTTGCTGGTTCACCTCGGCAATCATTCGGCTCGCTGTGGATATCGCCCAGTCGTGTAGCAGCTCGGAATACCGCTCCAGAGTGTTAGTCATGGCCGGAACAACAGAGGGTTCATCTGGCGGAAAGCCGTTGATGATGTCGCCAACAAACCGAGCCACCTTCGTGAGCTGCGACTGATACTGCCGCTCGGCCCTACTGGTTTTTGTCAGAGTTAGGCTTTTCTTCTGGTCGCTTGTTCGGCGGTGCATCTGCATCGTCCTGTCCGGTCTCACTCATCGATGGGGGCGGCTCATCCTCGGCCTCCTTGATCTCTTCGTCTGTGATGTTCGTCCATAGACCGGTGGTCTGACTCGACTGACGCAACTCCTTCAGCGCCGTAGCGCGACCAATGATCTGGGCGTCGTAGGCCTTGACCACCGACTCTGTATCCTTGGCGCCGACATCTGCTTTTTCGGTATCGGTGAGCTGCCACAACGGTACGAACTTGAAGTCGAATCCGTCAGGCAGCGGTTTACCCAACACCGAGCGCGCCAGCACCTCCAGCAGCGTGGTAACGCCGGGGCGTAGATCTCGGTCCTGCCAAGAAGCGACGTTGTCGTAGTAGGTCCGCAAGTCGCTATCACCCGAGCTGTTGAGGCCCGAGGGTGATTGCCCGAAGAGGCGAACGAGAGGAATCTGCAGAGCGCCAGACAGCTGCTCGCCAAACCTCAGCAGTACATCGGATAGCCCGCCGAAGCTGTATTGATGCGTTTCGAATGTGTCCTCCGCATCCAGCACCGTCAGCCCTTCGTTAGTCTGAAGCTGACGAATCATATCTATCTGCTTGAACACTGCCTCAAGAGACTTACCACCGGAGGCAATCAACATTCGAAGGTCTTTGATGCTGAGCGTACGCAGATGCGCTTTGTAAACCAGCTGGGCGGTCCCGGCGGTTGTGCTGTCGAACGCAATCAAGCGATCCCATAACCGCTCCAGTACCGACTGCCCCCAGCCGTTTTCGGCAATGCGCTGCCAGTACGGCAGTTGCACGCCCTCCAGGCGGATGACACGGCTGTAGTGAATCTTCTGATTCATCAGCGCCTGAGCGTCAGCGACCACGTGGTAGTACTTCGGCTTACCAAGGCATGGCCCGTACTCGGTGACCAAGTTCTCAAGCGATGGCTCTACCACCCAACGATCCAGAATCATCACCCCCTTGAACTGCCCTTTGCTTATCGTGTCGATGCGCAAAGGCGTTTCAGGACGCTGGCCATCGATAAGAATCACCGCAATCGAACCGCCATAGAGCCGGGACCACTTCACGTTTTCGCAAAGCTGATTCCATATTTGCAGGCGCTCCATCGCCGTGTTGAGCTTGTCCTTGTCCGCCGGCTGCATATCCGAGTCGATCTCAATGCCGCCCCTGGTCATATCCATGGCGACTACATCGACCGCCTGACCAGCCACCCAGCTGGAGCGATACACGGCCTCCATCTGGACGCGGTTGCGACTGACCAGATCGAGCCCATAGGAGCTTCCGCTGCTCTGGTTTTGGGTGCCAAGACCCACGCGCGCGGTAAAGTTCTGGAAGCTGTCGCCTGTCATAAACGATTTGCGTGCAGCGTCCGTCTGCCGGACCACATCCCTAGTCCGTGCATTGATTTGATGTCGTTTGCTCATTCCGCGAGTCTCTGCCAGACGCCGAGGCCGCCGCGTGCCTGAATGTAACCATCAAGGCCATATCGGACGGCGTCCCAGCAGTGGTTGTGCTTGTCGACAATCACCGGCAGCACATCACCGGACATCTTGTCGACCTTGTAGGAGTAGAGCCGCGCTTCGGCGGCCATATGCTTGCAGCGCTCATGGATGATGATTTCTTCGAAGCCACGCAGGTGGGTGATACCGTCCTCTACGCACCCTTGCCACTTGTCAGCGGCATCGATGTTGAAGCCTTGGCGTCGCAGGAAACTGATTGTTTCAGGGCGACTGTTATCACCCCTGATAGGCCATTCACGAGCACCGGGTATGCCGGGATACTTGGCCTCATCGGATACATTCCACGACTTCAACTGCTCTTCCGTTGCACCCGCTTTACCCGCGTACATTTTCCACAGATCATCAAGCTCAACCCCAACCCCATACGCCTCATAATCGATATACAGCTTGTTGCCGAGAATGAACGAACGAATCAGGGTGCTTGGGTCTTGAGAGAATCCGAAGTCGGCGCCGAAGAACAAGCGGTCGGCCTGGCGCCACAAATCATCATCAAACGCATGGACCCGGTACTTACCGCTAAAGATGACTGCTTCGCTGATCTTCTTGGGCTTGCCCAACCAGATGTGCTCGTACGCCTCGTAGTCAACACGCTTGCAGTACTCCATCTCTTTGCGAAGTACTTCGGGAAACCAGGGGTTGTCGCAGTAGTTCACTTCGACAACGATTGAATCGTCAGGCGGATTCGCAACGAACCTCTGATAAGTTGGATCTTCCTCTTCGCCGGGGTTAAAGCTGATCCAGATTTCAGAACCGGCTTTTCGAATGGTGGGTGTCAACACATCCCATGACGCAGCAGTAACCGTCTGCGCCTCTTCCACCCAACAAATATCGACGCCTTCGGTGGATTTCACGCCTTGTACGTCGTAACGCAGGCCCTTGAAGATGAACTCAGACCCGACCGAGCTTTTGATGCTGTTCTCTGTGATCGTGAACCAAGGCAGCAAGCCGAGCGATTCAATCTGATCCTTCAACAGTTTGTGAACCGAATCCCTGATTGTGTTTTGCACTTCACGAGCACAGAGGATGCGAGTCTTCTTGCTTGATGCGATCAGAATCAGAGCGCGCGCAATCTCCCACGATTTCGCGCCGCCCCGACCTCCATGAAAGACCTTGTAGCGCATCGGTGTGAAAAGCGGCTTGAACTTGGGCGCGAAGGTGAGATCAATCGCTCCCATCTCCTGCAACTCCAAAGTTCACATTGAATACCGGTGGGGCAAGGTCTTTTCCTCCCGCTCCGGTCAGCTCATGGTCGATCTTGTCGCGCCACTTATCCTTCTGCCGATTCTTCAACCAGAAGATCGCAGCTGCAGTGTCTGGTGGGTAATACCTAACCAGCTTCGTCTGCACGATGTGGTTGTCTATCACTCGGATATCTACCTCTGGATGGTCGTATCCCGTAGCGCGATGAAAGAGCTTGCTGGCGACCTCCGAGTCAGCGACTAGCTTTCCCTTTTTTATGGACTCCGAAAACTCCGAGTGATCGAGCTTCCATTTGTTGATCGTAGAGATAGCCACCCCAAAAAAGTCTGCCAGCTCCTCGTCTGTAGCTCCCAGCAGGCAAAGCTTTCGTGCCTGTTCGGCGAACTCCGCCCGATACTTGGTTGGACGCCCACCAGCCATTGCGCTACTCCAGAAACGAAAAAGCCCCGGCGATTACCGAGGCAAATTTATAAGACATATAAGCATTCGAAAAATACAATAGCGGGGATTTTCCTCTTTACACTTATTGAAATGCTTATCGCAGAACAATCAAAGCCTTAAGGACCGCGCCAGATGAACCCACCCACGAATATTCAGATCATCAGTGGCCCAGACGGAGCCCCCGCCTTCGTAGTCATTCCCTATGCGGAATACATAGCCGCTCACCCGCAGGAAGACCTGATACCCAACGAGGTGGTCGGCTTCATGGTCAAGGAAGGCCTAACCGCTGTCGGCGCATGGCGCAAGCATCTAGGCCTAACTCAGGCCCAAGTGGCTTCGCGCATCGGGATCACCCAGGCGGCGTACGCGCAGCAGGAACAAGCAGCCAAACCCCGCAAGGTGACTCTGGACAAGATTGCTCAGGCGCTTGGTATCCATCGCGATTTGCTGGATCTATAAAATCAAAACCCGACTCGCCAGAGGCCTGAATGAGACCCTCTTAGCGCGAGCCGGAAATAAGCTCAAAAGGGCAAAGTAAAAACAACACCACAAAATCGTTGTATTACCACAAAATAGTGGTAAACTAGACTCATCCAAACAACGAGGCGAGGTGATGAAATACAGCGAGTTCAGAAGATGGTTGAAGGCCCGAGGGGTGATCTTCGAAGCAGGCAAAGGCGGTAGCCACTTCAAGATCTACTACAACGGCAAGCAAACGGTCTTTGCGGACCACGGCGCTAAGGAAATGAAAGAGCCAACCCGCAAAGGAATCATCAAACAGCTGGGGCTTGAATGAGCCCCAGCTCACTCGCTTAGATCATCTCGACAGAAGAGAGGGCTGCACCATGTATGACTATCCCGTGATCATTCACGAGGACGAAAACCCTGGAGTTGCGGTGACTGCGCCGGATCTACCAGAGTTCAACAGTGCCGGGGACGATGTCGCCGATGCGCTGCGTGAATCCGTGGACGGCATTGAAACCGCCCTCTCCATCTACGTCGACCAGCGCCGCGCCATTCCGCTCGCGTCCAAACCAGAGCCGGGCCAGCATGTGGTCCGGCTGCCTGCGGTGACTGTGGCCAAGATCGTTCTGTGGAACGAGATGATGGCCCGCGATATGCGCAAAGCCGATCTGTGCCGGCTTCTCGGACTGGCGCAGACCCAGGGGGATCGCCTAGTCGACTTCCTGCATACCTCGAAGATGGAAGCCATCGAGAAGGCTTTGGCCGCCCTGGGTAAACGCCTGGTGGTGTCTGTCGAGGCTGCCTGAATAAAAAAGGCCGTCAGGTGGCGGCCAAATGCAGCACGGAGCAGCGATAGTCGGAAACGAAAAAGCCCAGCGTGATGGCTGGGCTCTGATGTCAGTCTTGAACTGGGCGATCTGCTCGCAACTCCTGCATGGTGAGCAGCCCCTGTTTTCTGGGATTTCCACACATCCAGCAGGAGCAAACCTTCCCATGATTTGCAAAACGTCCGGCGTTTTTCTCGCTGGTTGACCAGCATTCCTGAGCGCGCTGCTTTGAATAAAAACGGTCTTTTATACGGTGTGTATCGTGTCGTCGTTGAGCTCTAGACATAGCTTTCTCCTAAGCCGAAGACGACGAAGCCCCGGCAGATTTCTCAGGCGAGGCTTTTCGGCTCACTCCTACACACGCAGGAATGACAGGATGGGTGTATATTGGCTCATTGGCTCACTACCAGTCAAGCAACTTCTGCAATCTCAAAACCTTCATTTTCAAGTATGTGCTGAGCCTCGACCAAAGCTAAATCTACGTCGCGTTCAAGCGCTTTGCGAATATCCCGCCGCCACCGCTCTTGTGTCTTTATCGGATAAGGCTCATCCGACCAGTTATCCATTTCGTACCACCCGGCCGGCAGCACGCTGGTCGAGCGCTTCCCATCCTTTCCCGGTAGTTTCGGCAATGCCCAGGTAACAACAGCGCAATGCAGAAAACGCTCAGGTGCTGGCGACCGCATGACTTTCGTCAGCTCGGCGATGGCTGCATGCTTGCGCTCGGTGTGCGTTGAGAACTTGGCTACCAATACGCGCCAATGCGCAGCTGAGAGGGATTTATGCAAGCGTCCGAAGACCCAACAGTCAACGAGGAACGCTGCCTCCTTGCCGACAATCTCCCCCTTCTGCTTGGCGCATTGCACCTTGGGTTCAAAGTCACAGCCACCGGCGGAGTTGATAGTCTCGGCAGCGAGTGCCCGAACCACTGCGGATACCACGTTGCGATAGGTCATGCCGCGCTCCTTTTGAGTTCTCTGGTTTTTGCCCGGTATTCGGCCTTGATGGCCTTTATCTCGTCGACGGTATACCTGCGGGCCGAATGCGGCCCTTCCAGCCAATCCACTTTGTCGGCGCCAATGCGCTGCACCAAACGAATGCGGTACTCGACCGCGTTGCCGGACAGGTTCCGATTGCACTTCACGCACTGGCGGTGGATGTTC
The DNA here is from genome assembly GCF_044760045.1 of Pseudomonas sp. NPDC098747. Classification (NCBI taxonomy): domain Bacteria; kingdom Pseudomonadati; phylum Pseudomonadota; class Gammaproteobacteria; order Pseudomonadales; family Pseudomonadaceae; genus Pseudomonas; species Pseudomonas sp. NPDC098747. The sequence goes on from NZ_JBIWAL010000008.1 coordinate 22,172, forward strand.
AGCGGCTCGAAACGCAACTCCGGACAGGCGCCGACGGATCGGTAGTGGCCCGCATCCCAGCGGCTGCCCGTGAGTAGATCGTTATCGCAGGGGCTCGAATCGCAACTGATGCACGACAGGTGCGCGTCACGCAGGCGCACGTACTCATTCACCGCGGCTTGTGCTTCGCGCAAGTGCTCAGCCCTGCTCTTCAGCTTCTCCTTGCGGATCTTGATTTCACGGCGCTCGCGCTGGTCGATCGCCTTGCGCGCCCGCACCTGGTTCTTCGGTGCATCAACAATGGCGCAGGCTGGACTGCATACCGCTTGGCCGAGACGCGCAGGGACGAATGAGGCCCCGCACGATTCGACGCGACAGGTTTTCGGCTTGGGCCGTTTGGTGGCGAGCATCAGATGTCCTCCCCAGCGAAATAACCAACGAGGAAGGTCACTCCAGACATCAGAAACACAACGCCGCCTTGGGCGTGATCTGTAGTCTGGCTGTACGCTGTTGTCGCAATTACCATCATCAGGGCGGCGATCAACTTGAGCAGCTTGGAGGTATTCATGCGGCCTCCCCCATATTGCAGCGCATCTTCATGTACTCGCTGTCTTCGGGGTGCGGCAGGTAGATCCCGTGATCAGATGCCCAGACGTCGATGCAGGTCATGAAGGCGTGCATGGCGCCCTTGTCTAGGTCGCTGGTGTGGCGCAGCTCGTAACGTTCGGTGACTTCGCCGGTCTTCAGGTTGATGTCCCGGATTACCTCTTCGCCCAGAAAAGTCAGTTTCAGATTGCGCTTCATGTTCCCCATGTTCATCGGAGCGCCGGTGGCGAACGTGGTCTTGCCCATGCTCACGAAGAACTGGGCCGCACACTCACACCACTTGTGGAACAACGCATTCTGCGGAAGGCTGCGGCACGCTCCGGTGATCGTGACGTTGCAGGGGAAACCCTTCTTGCGGATGGCCGCTTGCAGGGTCGAAAGCTCGGCCAGTGAGTTGATGCGCAGTTTCTCGGCCATCAGAAGCCCTCCTTCCCGCGCTGTGATTCCCATTCGAAGGGAACAACAATGACTCCACCCTCCCGCAGGCGATCAGCACAGCGTTCGCCGATGGCGGCCGGTATTGCCTTCGCGGCGAGGTTGGAAACGATGATGGTCGGACGCCGTTCTTCGTAGCGGCCATTGATGATTGAGAAAAGCGTCGTCAGCTCAAAGTCGCTAGTCCTTTCCTTGCTCGCCCCGATCTCGTCGAGAATCAGCAGCGATGGACTGATCAGCCCGGTCAAAATCTGGCTTTCGCTTTGCTCGCTGACACGGTCGTAGGTCGCGCGAATCGCGTGGAGTACAGCACCCACAGTGCGATGCGCCGCCGTGGCGCTGGACTTCGCCATGATCTCGTTGGCGATTGCCGCCGATAGGTGCGTCTTGCCGGTGCCGGGCTTGCCCAGCAGCAACAGGCAGCGACCAGACTCGGCGATTTCCGAGAATTTCTCGGCGTACTTGCGGCAGATCCGCAGAGCCTCTTTCTGCTCCGCAGTGATCGCGATGTAATCGCCGAAAGTCTTGTCAGCGAAGCGTTTTGGAATCAGTGCGGAGCCCAACTTGCGCTCCATGATGATTCGCGATTCAAGTGCCCGGTTCTGACGCGCGGACTCCTCGGCCCTCTCCCGAGTCAACCGGACACACTCAGGGCAACCCGTCTTGAGGTCTCGGCCCAGCACCGAAAAAACTTTCTGGTCGAACGCACCGTGGTTCTCGCACTGGCTTAGCTGAATGCGCGCACCCGGCGGTAAAGTTGTTTCTTGAGACACTTTTTCAGAACGCATAGCTGCCGTCCTCCCGTTGAATCAATCCGGCGGTGTAATCGCGTTTATCGAAACCGGTGTGGCGTGAAGGGGTTGTGGGCTGGGGTACAGGCTCGCTCAGGCGCTTGATAACCCACGCAGCTTTGAAACCCTGCCAGCCAGAGGTCAGCGCCTCGGTGATCGCGTCGGGGGCGGTGATGCCTGCCTCGACGCACTTGGCCAGCTCGGCGTTTACCGTTGCCCAAACCGTGGCGGTGACTGCGGCGCGCCGTGCTTTGCGCTGGGCAAGCCAATCGGCGAGCTGCTGCTCTGGGAGGTTGTGCGGGTTGTCAGCCAGCAGTTGGGCCATCCCGAACGGAGTCTTGCGATCAGGTTTCGCCGGGGTTTGTTTTGGTTGGGGCGGATTAATCTCTTCCGAAGGAAGAGTTAATAGGGGTTTCTTTATATAAAGATGGCAAGTTGCCGATTTGGTCTCACTCGCGTCAAATCTCAGTGAGACGATATCTGCTGAGTGAGACGATTTGGTCTCAGTGAGACGGGGTGCTTTTTCTTCGTGAAACAACCATTCAGAGATGGGAGAAATACCAATCTCACCCCGACTCCCGCCGACGCGGTAGATGATCCGGCGCTCAAGCAAATGGCTAATCGATTTAGAAGTGACGTCTCGGCGCATATTCGTAAGTTTGCCGATCTCGTCGGCAGTGAGCCGTCTGGTAGCAAGCTGATAGCCTATTGTCTGGCGCGCAATGGCCATTACTACGCGTAGATCGCGCGCAGGCAAATCAACTGTGGCAAGCGACTCCATGAGCTGATTGTCCATCCGGGTAAACCCCCTGGACTTGTCAATTTGAAAGATATTTGTCATAGTTATTTCGCTTACAGCCTCAACGAATCAGCCACCATGCACGGTGGCTTTTTTTTGCCTGCGATTCAGGCGAAATAGGTGTCCGGCGCATCCGTGTTAGCCTTATTGCTTCCCAACAGAAAGGCCTAAGGAGGCCGGACATATGAACTACGAAATCAGGTGGCACACGCTCTGCGATGAGGCCAAACAAGAGCTCGGAAATACCAACATTTGGCGAAACGATCGCGAATATCAGGTGGCTCTAATAGCCCTAAAGACCTACAAGCTCGAGTGCTTTACTCGTGAGCTGTACAGCAATGCACCCATGCTTTTGGAGGCTCACGACCCAGCTGATTTGCTTCGCCTTTACTTAATCAACAAGCACCACTGGACGCTTGAGACTGTTGACTCAATTGAGTATCCAGAGGGTTTTCATTTTCTACTGGGGGTGGAGCTGTCCCAGATGACACTGAATGCGGAAGAGGCTCGTCCTGTGCGGAGCTCAATGAGAGGCCGGGTGAATGCTGAGCTTCTTGAGCCTCACTTTGCCGATCAAGCCGAGAGTTAAACTCCCTAACCCACTCAAGATGCTCCGAACAGCGACTTGCCTGCGCCGTTAGCCAGGCAAGTCGCTGTTCGACTGTGAACCCCCTCGGCCAAACCACAACGGGAGCATGCTTTCCATCGAGCACCGCAATGCCCATTCGGATCTGGATAGCTGCATCTCGTGGGTCGCCTTTTGCTGTTCGGCAGATCGCCTCGACTGCAACGCGACGATCCTCAGCGGTGAGGAGCTCTACTGGTGGAATATCTGAAAGGCTAAGGGGATAGTCGCCCGAAGGATGACCATAGGCACCGGAGCCGGTGAACGTGTTCAGGTCTTCTTCACTCATGATGTCGCTCTCTCTTGGTGAAATGGGTGCCCGACCTTCCGTGGTAACTTATTGCTTCCAAACGAAAAGGCCTCGGAGGCCGGACATGGCGTTAATCGATACAAAATTCTTTCAGGTCACCTGTAGCGGCTGCGGCCACAAGGCTTCTGAACTTGTCGGTGATCTCCATTACAACGGGGGGTTCGCCTGTCGCGCCTGCGGGCGCAGGAGTGAAATTAACCAGACCGAAAAGAAGGAAATTGCCATTGCCATGCAGGTGCTTACGAACATGAGTAGCGATTCCAGGGAAACGCTCGATCGAATCCTCAAGGGAAAGAAGTAAGGCGTGAAATTCAGACTCTGAGCCCGCATCGGGGCTCAGAGCTTCTTCGTTTCGATTTTCCGTAGTCATGACATCGCTCTCTCCGGTTAAATTCAGGCGGCCTTCAGCGATCCGCTTTATGCAGTTCGATTAGTGCGTTCACTTCTTCGTGTCGGGCAGCAATGTGCTTGGCGTGAAGGGCAAGAATGTCGGCCGCTTCGGAGGCGGTGATTTCCCCGTCTTCCAGTGCCAAGGCAAGAAACTGGTCAACTCGACCCCGCTTCACCGCTGTACGCAAAGAGCGGTGGTGCATGTCCACGTTGTCCAATTCGCCGGACTCAGGCAGGCGAACAAATACGCCGCCGTACATCGCACAGATGTAGTCCGGAAGGTGCGTGGTGCCCTGCTCGCTTTCGAGGACGAACACTTCTTCGTCGCTAAGTGGAACAACACCGCCACTCTCATAAACCTGATTCTTAAAACGCTTCATGTCGAGACTAAGGCGGGCCGAGGCACATGCCTGACCACCTGGGTATTTCTTTGCGACCTCGATCACCACTGCGCGACGGGTCTCTAGCACTGGAGCCTTCATCGTCTAGTTTTCTCTCACCGGCTTGGTGCTCAAAATGAAATGAATAGATTTTAGCGACGGCCGGAGGCTGACCTTTTCGCGCTTTGCACCGGGAAAGGCCGTAGCTCTTCCGCAGTGAAAGACCCATCGGCGTGCTGTGTGACAAAAACTTCCCGCCCGACTCGAAGGGCTTTGTTTAACGAGCCTTGCCCCATGCCTAGCAGGGTTGCCGCCTTGGTTTGCCCGTACACCCTGGCAAATTCTCTAAGACTGGTTCGGCTCATGTCGCCGCCTCTTTAAATGAATACGCCACAAGTATCGCCGACGGCGATCACTAAATCAACACCGTCGGAGTTTGCATAAATATCGCCGCTAGGAATAATCAAGGCATGAGAAAACGTGAACTTGAAGACTGGGAAAAAGACGAGTGCCTAGCACTCAAGGCAGCCATTGAGGCTTTCAATGCGGGCAAGCCTAGGAGCGAAACCTTAACCCAGACCAAAATCGGTGATGCTCTAGGCATCAATCAAGGCTCTGTCAGTTCCTACCTGAATGGATACAACGCATTGAATGCGAAGGTTGCCAGTGTCCTTGCTGGACTGATTTCCAAGCCTGTCGAGTCTTTCAGCCCTCGCCTAGCTGACGAGATCGCAAAAATGGCCCGGACTAGTTTTGAGTCTAATGTCGAAGCCGGCCCTCCGATTTTTTCATCCCCTCGAAGGATTGACATCGTAGGAACTGCCCAACTCGGCAGTGAGGGATATTGGACGAATCTCGACCAAGCTGCTGGCTGGGTTGAAACCTATTCGAGGGATGAGGATGCCTATGCACTGCGCCTCAAGGGAGACTCTATGGCGCCGGCGATTCGCAGCGGCTGGATCGCCGTCTGCGAGCCAAATCACCGCTTGGTGGCAGGGGAGTATGTGATGGTTACTACTACGGATGGTCAAAGCATGGTTAAAGAACTTCTCTTCGAGACAGACGAAGGCGTGAGCCTCATGTCAATCAACACGGCTTACGGCGAACGCCTGACCATAGATAGAACAAATATCCAAAGCATCCATTACGTTGGGGCTATCCTTGCCCCTAGCAAAATACTGGGTAGAATTTGATCCCGACGATCCAAGTTCATGCATAACCCTCCAAGCCCGCCTCTGCGGGCTTTTTTGTATTTGATATTTGTTTTTGATAACTAATATTTAGCGCTACCCAAGCACTCAAGGCACTGTACGTCCATACATATAAGGAGCAGTGCATTGGCTAAGACAAACAGTAAACCGACCTCGCCGAACTCATATGAGCTTCTTGGACTTCGCGTTCAAAAACTCATCACCACTCCAGTCGCTCAAAAGCGAAGAAGCGTTCTCGTTAACAAGATGCCTGACGAATGCCCCGACGATTGGAGTCGCCTGCTGGATGACATCGCCGAAACAGAAAACGTAAGCTTGAGCCGAGATGAGAATGGTGGAGCGCTAGTCTCCTGGAGCGTTCCTGCGAATATCTGACGAAGGGAAAACCCGCCAACGCGGGTTTTTTTTCGACCCAGAAAAAATATATAGCCGTCGGCATTGACTTAATATATCCCCGACGGCAATATCTACCGCGCCGCTAACTGCCGCGGCGATGCAAGCAACCCGAGCATGCCGGATCGACACCGGCCAGAAATAAGGCAGCGAGCCGAAGCCTTCAATTCGGTACAGGGGATGCCTCACCCCGTGGCCAGCAGCGTAGATGGCCCTAGATTAAAGAGTGCTGACGGACGGGTATGCCATACGTGGACTGCGTCGCGGTTAGCTGTCGGGATCTCAGATCCCCCGAGAAAGAGAATACCGGTCCGCCGAGTGTGGACCGGATGCTCTCCGGGATGCCTTGAGAAGGGTCTCGCGGAGAGCAGGTTTATTTACGATGACCTGCTCCAGGGGATCCACCATGAAAGACCTGAGTTTTGGCATACAGGGTGGCACCTTCGCCCGGCCTGTATCTGGTCTTTCGCTCATTGCGACAGCCCTCGCACATGATCGGTGGATTCACCCAGTCGGCGCGATAACTGAACTTCGTTGTTTTACAGAAGCGGCAGTTTTTTACGAGCCATCCCGTCTTTGATTGCTTCGGGGGCGGCGCTACATATGGGCTGGGAATGGCTGGCGGACTGGCCATCTCCATGGCGTTTTTTAGCTTCATGAGTACCGCTAGATTCTTTGCATCCATAACGCGACCTCTAATTTTATTAGCTGTCGAGATTAATGAATGCACAGCGCTTCAACTAGCCGCCAACAACACCTTGAAACATTTCACTGGATGACCTTCTCACGAGGGTCATCTGGGAAATTAACCGCAATGGGTACGAAAAAATGATCGACCACGACGGACTTGTAGATGAGGCACATGCCGCCATCCAGGACTACGTAAACAACTGCGACTGTCTGTCTGAGGAAGAGCTGGCGCGTTCACTAGAGACGCTCCTGCTCGCAACCTCCCTAGCTCTTTCAGCCGCGAAAGGCCAGGAAAAAACAGCGGCGTATATGCATCGATTGGCGGACCTCTCCGATCAAGGGAGCTTCGCCAATGTCGCCAGTTTTGAGCGCATCAACTGAATATTCTTGAGAGTTTCACTAATGCACTTGGTGACGGGTGCATTGGGAAACCTACCGGAAATCCCCCATGGAAAAGACCATCACAAACGGTGCCTGGAAAGGTCACCTTGGGCGCGGCCTTGCGCCGAGAGAACTGCAATTCCTGCTTTCAGTTGTGCAAGGTCAGACAGCCAAAGAAGTCGCCCGGGAGCATGGCGTCACACCGGGCACTGTCGTAAAGCGCCTTTCAAACGCCATGTACAAGCTCGGCGTGAATCGTCAGACGGCGATGATCGCTGAAGCAATGCGCCGACAGATCATTTCTCCGATGTGCTTTGTACTGGCCTTGCTCATGTCGCTAAACGCGATGGTCGCAGGTGGCAGCGGCGAAACAGGCCGTCGACCTCCCTCTTCAAGAACCGCTCAAGTGCGGATCGCTCGACGCATAGAAGCCTCAGCGTAAAGACACTTTCACTTCTGCACCTGGTGACGGGTGCAGCGGGAAATCAACCACGCAATGAGAAAACACAATGAATCTACTACGACCAGGTGTACACGCTCGCGACAAGGTTACCGGCTTTGAAGGCGTTATTACTGCGCTTCTTCAAGAGGTCAGCGAACCCAATCAAATTCGCGGTCAATTTAGGTTGGAGTCGAAATCGCATGACGGCAAGCTCGGAGAGACTCAGTGGTTCGAAATCTCGCGTATTGAAGCTGCTGGCAGAGCTGGGCCAGGTGCCGAGGACGCTACACCGACGTCGGATAGGGCGGCGTCTAAAGACACCTCAAAAGCCGAAGAAGGCCGCATATCTATCAGGGACATGATCGAGATGCTGATGTCCATGGGAATCGCAAAGGTGGTTCGTGTAGGTGGATGCGATGACCCTAGCTGCCCCGTTTGCACTGCGGCGCGCAAAGAACTGAAGACTCATTAAATTATTCGTCTTGGCGGCGCTTCACTGATGTCGCTTCCACTGAGGCGGCATTGGGAAACCAATCAAAGCAAGGAAAATGGAACATGCTTATTTTGACTCGAAAAGTCGGTGAAGTCCTGAACATTGGTGACGACATCAACGTCACCGTATTGGGTGTCAGCGGGAAGCAAGTAAGGATTGGTATCGACGCTCCAAAGGATGTTGCGGTGCATCGTGAAGAGATTACCCAACGCATCAAAGCAGGCCTGACAAAGCCGCAATAAAGAATCAACCAATGCCGACGACAGCCTGTCGCTAACTGCCCGATCCTCTCTATGTGAGCGCATCGGTGAGCTCTGAAGCCTCCCTGTCGTTGGGCGGTTGGTCGCCGTGCTTCAGAGCTCACCGATGCGAAAGAAAGTTTGTTTAGCTGGTTTGAGTGGTAATAGGGCCGGCGCCCGAAATCGTGGTAAGGAATCGCTGCCATCTGGTGAGCACCACATCAGTATCTTCGCCGAGCATGATGCAGGCCTTCTTGTGGGCTACTGCCTTCATCCAGCTTGGAACAGTTGAGTCGGACTTGCAGATAGCAGCGAGCTTTGAGGACAGACTTTTGTCAGTCATGGCGCTGCGATTATTAAGCAGTTCGTCATACCTTGTTTTCTGATTTTTGCTCTTGCCGGCACGCTCTCCGAACTTGTAAGTCATTTGAAATCCGGAGATGAATGCGACCAGCAATCCAATAACCATCCGTGACGTAACAGTAGCCATGACCGATGCGCCAAGAACAAACAACGCCATAGCAAGAAGTCGATCAAGACGACGATTAAACGCCTCAGATACTTCCTCTACGCAATATGAGTAGTACAGCTTAAATACCGGATCGCTTACGTGCTCTTGGCCCATCGAATTACTCCTCTAAATCGCCTTACTTCTTCTCAGCAGGCGGTGGTGGTGTCGGGGTCTGCGGCGGCTTTCTTGCGAAGACCGTTTGATGGTCATGCGTTACTACGCCACTGCGGCCTGACTTGTTTGTGTCGCTCATTGATAACCCTCTTTCGTGGGATTGGTTGCTAGGAACTTCCAGTCTATCGCGAAGCCCGTCACCTGGGCAGTGGTGAGCAGCCGGGGCTGACCGGCACCTTTCTCGTTTCCATACGCCGCCACCTTGCTGGCTAGACCTTGCGGAAGTCTCTTCCGGTCAGGGTGGCGACCTATGCTTTCGAATAATCCCGCCACTCAGGAGGCGACCATGAACCCATCACTGAATATCAATCAGGCCACTTTCGACGCTCAGTTGCTTCCGGTGATAAGCGAGGGCGCCCGTGAAATCGAGCGGGCTGACTGGCTGTACAACGCTGCCGAACAACTCGTTCTATTCGGTAGCGACGTTTCGTTTCAGCGTCGGATGCGTAAGCCACAGGGTGTGACCGCCGCACAGTTTGCCCTGGCAGTTGATGAGTACGTAAACAACCGCCTTGCTGATTGTGAGGTTCAAACTTCCGCGCTGGGCTGGCTGATCATCTCCAGCGAGCGCGGACGGGCCGATAAGACGGCCACTGCTGAACTACTGGGCCGAAGCACTCACCCGCTGGGAAAGCTTGGCGAGATTGCCGAGCGCCTGCTCCGGCCCATCGCAGCTGACGCACTGATCGCACAATCCGAGGATGCCGCGCCATGAGAACTCGACAAGCAATAGCCAGCATCGAGTATGAGATTGCGAGAATCTCGCGATCTCTTATCCCCGCAGCAGACCGAACATTCGTACTAGGAATGATCGAGCTGGCAGAAATCGCAGAGCTCATCGACCGTGCTACCGCAAACCGCTACCGCAGCGCGTTGGACGGCAAATTCTGCGACCGCAATGACTTCCTGAAAAGGCCTCACGCATGACCACTCCACCGGTTAAAACACTCATTGATGAGCAAATCGACGATTTGCCAAGCGACCGCATGATTCTGGCTTTCACCCACCAAAAATGGCTGGGCGCTTTATCGTTGGCCCACGACGCCGGCATCCCGAATGTGCACGCATGGAGTGAGCGAGTCTGCATGAGCGGTGAGTGGACCGTGGCTTATGAGGTGAAGGCGTGAGCTTCTACGAGGGCAGCGTGGCTGACGGAAGCCATTGCATGAGTTGCTGCGGTTTCATCGGCGAGGACGTTGGATACCCGCACTGCTGCCGGAACTGCGGAGGGGAAGGAAGCGAACCCAACCCTGAAGGCCACAAAAAACGTATGAAGGCAGAAGCCATGCAGCGCTTTGACGGATGGCTGACCCGCACGGGCATTGCACACAAGAAGCACAACAACGGCTACCACGTCGTGTTGACGCTTCCCGACGGGCGAAGAATCGACTGCTGGCCCAGCACGAAAAAATGGCAGCTTCGCGGGCAACGCATGAGCCGTAACGGCAAGGCGCTGCATGAGCTGGTGCTACAGCAGTTGAGGCCATGGCCATGACCGTCCCTCAGTACTACCGGCGCCGCGCCATCCGACAGGCCTCGGCCATCACCGGTTTTCTGTTCCTCACCATAACGCTATTTGGCCCCGCCATCGGTGGTCTGATCACCCAATAACTCCTTTGACCATTGCGCCCCGCAAGGATGGCGCGGGAGATAGTCATGCTCACAGCAATTGCAGACCGCATTCGTTCCAAGTCCTACGAACTCCCGTTGTCACGCGACTATGTCCGTCACTGGGGCCTGAAAGAGGCCATTCGCGAGCTGGTCCAGAATGCCTTAGACAGCGAATCCCCATTTGAATACGCCTTCGCTGATGGCCAGCTATTCATCACCAGCCGCTTTGCAAGGTTGGAGGCAAGCACCCTAGTGCTGGGCAGCACATCCAAGGCTGATCGATCCGACGCCATCGGCAGCTTCGGTGAGGGCTACAAGATTGCCCTGCTGGTGCTGACCCGTAACGGCTACGACGTGAAGGTACTCAACGGCAACAAGCAGTGGATTCCCGAGTTCCGGCATAGCGACCAGTTCGATGCAGAAGTCCTGTGCATCAATGAGACACCGGCGCACCGTCAGAATCAGGGCGTTGAATTCATCGTTTCAGGCCTGACCGAAGACGACGAAGCGGAAATTCGCGGCATGTGCCTTCGCATGCAACAGCCAATGAGCGACGTCATCGGCACCAAATACGGCCACATCCTTCCTTCACGGCCCGGAAAGCTGTATGTCGGCACGCTCTTTGTGTGCGACACCGACTTGACCTACGGCTACGACATCCTCCCCGAGCACCTGCAGTTGGAGCGCGACCGCCAAACGGTTAGCGGATGGGATCTGAAACAGGTATCCAAAAATGCCTGGATAGATACCGGACGGCTGAACGAGGTAGCGGAGAAGATCGAAGCCGGCGTTCCCGATGTGGAGTATGTCGAGTACGGCAGTACCGAGCTTGTGAGGGAGGCCTGCTACAGATTGTTCCAGCAGAAGCATCCGGGCGCCATCGCTGTTCAATCCCAAGAAGAGCTGAACAACCTGGTCAAGCAGGGTATGACAAACACCGTAGTGGTGAGCAGGACGTTCCATTCCCAAATTGCCAATTCGACCTCATACAAACAGCAGGTCGCCCACGCCGTAGCCATCCAGACGCCTAAAACGGCATTGGAAGAATGGTATCGCGACAACAAAAAATACATGAGCAGGCTGCCAGCCGCGTCCTTCAAGGATCTGGTCAAGCGAGCTGACGGCTGGAGGAACAAGTGATGTCCAATACTCGGATTTGGGATCAAGTCAGCGTCACCGACCCCAGCGCAACGAAGAATTTCACCGGCATGGGCGGATTTAAAGGCACCGCCATCAAGCCGACCTACCTGATGCGCAAGGCCACCGAAGTATTCGGCCCATGCGGTGAGGGCTGGGGCTGGACTGTTCTGGAGGATCGTTTCGACGAAGGCGGCCCACTTCAAGCTCCGACGAAAGAGTGGCCGGAAGCGCCGCGCATCAACGCCAAGTTGCACACGCTGAAAATTCAACTCTGGTACTTGGGAAAGGACGGGCAGAAATGCACTGTCGAGCATTACGGACACACACCGTTCGTGTACTTCCAGCAAGGCAAAATCATGACCGACTGGGAGGCAGCAAAGAAATCGCTGACCGACGCCATCGGCAAGTGTTTGCAGCCTCTCGGCTTCGCTGCGGATATCCACATGGGCCTTTTCGACGACGCCTCTTACGTTGAGACCGTACGCGATGAGGTGGCGCTTACCAAGGCAGAAGACAAGGTCGCCGAAGAGGATCGCCAGAAACAAGAGCGCCTCGACTACATCAAGTCGGTGGTTGACACGATGCAAGGCGCACAGTCCTTGCAGGAGCTGAAAAAACTTCATGACCATGCAGTGCGACGCCTGACTGCGCGGAAGGATGAAACTGCCATTCGGCGCATCGCCAAAGAACTGAAAGATCTTTCGCCGAAATTCGAAGAGGAGTCAGCAGCATGACCCAGCTCTACGCACTAACCGGCAAGCTTGCCGAACTTCAGGGGATGGCAGACACCGACGACGAGGGCCTGAAAGAGGCCCTGCAGCACGCGATGGACGAGATCCAAGGCGAGTTTGAGGTGAAGGCCGACAACATCGTCATGCTGCGCCGCAACATTGAAAGCGACGTGACGGCCATCGACACGGAGATTGAGCGCCTGAAAGAGCTTAAGCGCATCAAATCCAACAGCGTTTCGCAGATCAGCGATTACCTGCGTCGGAACATGGAAGCAGCCAACCTCAAGTCGATCAAACGCCCGCTGTTCACCATCACTCTGGCCTTGGGCAAAGAGAAGGTCATCGTCGACAACGAAGACGCAGTGCCGGACGAGCTGACGGCGGTGAGCACCAGCATAACCCCTGACAAGAACGCGATCGCCGCCAAGCTCAAGGAAATTCGCGAGCACAACGAAGCCGTGCGCAAGCGTATGTCCGCCGGCGAAGACGCAGAACACGAACTGCTCGAAGAGCCTGCCTACGCGCATTTGGAGCGCGGCGACAGTTCGATCCGGATCAAGTGAGGCCAGCATGATCAGCAACCACCTCAACCTCGTCGAGCAGCACCGGCCAGATGCCGAATCGATCTCTGAGCGAATCGCGCAGTACCTGGCCGCCGGCGGGCGGATCGACCAACTGAAAAGCCCGCCGCGTAATCCGCTGCCACCTCCCCGCTCGAAGAAAATAGACCCTGAAACGGCCCTCAAGCGCCGGCCGAAGCCGATATCGGCCGCAGACCGCAAGGCACTGCGAAAAATGGCGGATTCGGTATGAAGTCGAAACGCAAACCCAACAACGGTTTCGCCCGGGCTGAACGCAGTTGCCGGGCGCTGCTGCGCACCAACCACGTCGCGGTGGTGAACATCGATCCCAGCGGCAGCCAGATCATGGCGAACTGGAAGAGCTGCAAGCAGATCCGGAGTCTGGCGATCGCCAACGCGATATTCGACTTCTCCTACCGCTGGACGATCTACATCGGCGCCATGTGTCGCGACGAGCTCGGCGCCGAGTACATCAAGTCGGTTGAGATCTCGCCGGAAGGAATCTACAAGGTCGAACGCCTTACCGACGCCATCGAACATTACTACCTTGAGCTGCGCAACAGCGCGAACCCGACCCATCTGGTCGCGTCAGGCTGGATTGCCATTCCGGATGAAGTTTCGATGGACGAAGCTCAAGCCGCGAAGCTGTTCTACGCCGCCGGTGCCTGGCATCAGGTGAAGGTCGCAGCGTGAGACGTTTTCGCACCCAACAACGCAAACGACAGACCTGGCTGGACTTGCCGGCCAGCGGAATTGAAGAGGTAGGCCATGGCCAAAGTACAGGAGCCGACGAAGGAAGCGATCAAGCAAAAGAAAAAGCGCGAGAAGTCTGCAGCAAAGGACGCTGCATTGGGCGTCGAGAAGTTTACGGTTGAGGTCGCCGGCGTGTTCAAGCCTGACCTGAAGGCAGTCATGAAGGCCCACGGCATCAACAACCAGCAGGAGATTTATCAGCTGCTCCTGATGAACCTGATCGCCGCCGACTTCGATACGCAGGCGAAGATGCTTCGCTGTGTTACGACACCTTTTGTTGTTAGTGAAAAGGTGTCGCGACTGATCGAGGCGGCCGGGATGAAGTCGCTGGCCGATGATCCGCCAGAGCCTGACGATGAGATCGTTACCCCTTGCTAGTGCCTTTCCCCAGCACAATGTCGAGCCACTTTCTTACCCAGTCCTGAGCAGCTGATAAGGCCTCCTCTCGAGATTTCCATGGGCCGCGCAATCGATGGAATCTAGTTTCTTCCGTTTGCCCCGGAAGAACCCCGTCGATATCCATTTCACCCACGTGATTAGCGCCGATATCTACGCGATATGTAAACCGAACTGGGACGCCTCGATAGCGAAATGCATTAGTGGGACCGTCTTGGCCATAAGGCTCAAACATTTACTACCTACTTGATCCGGCTCCATGCCGGGCCGAACACAAATACCCCACTTCTACGAATCACGCCAGCCGGTGAAGCGAGCGTCCCACCCTCTTTTACCCATTGCGATGACGGACCAGCTTAAGCCCATAGGCAAGATCACGCCACTGCGTCCAACTTCGGAGGCTTCTCCCTAAGCTCCTCCTTTCACCGGTAGTCTTTTAGAATCACTCTTCCAGTGAAGGATCGTGCAAGGCGTTCAAAATACTCTTCGTGTCAGTAACCGCAGACGTAGCCATATCTCCCGCATCCGTCGCTTTGACTGCTGCAGACTCTGCAACAGATATTGCCTTCTCAGACAGCAACTCAGCTCTATAAGCCCAATTAAAACTCACGGCAGCTAGGATGAAAGTCAGAATATTGAAGATCAATAACATTTTTACTAGGCGACGATCATTCATTGGTCTTTCTCCTAACTATCGCTGACCAGCATTTCAGTAGTTAAAGCACATAATCAGCTTAACCACCAGAAGTAGTCCATAACTGTAAATTTTCCACTGCGTCCGACCTCGGAGGCCAGCAGTACGTGGTCCAGCCCTATTCCTGGCTGGCGTCGAAAAGACCGCCATGTTCAACAGCATGCCGAGATGTGTGTGGACGAAATGGCTGATGCCATTGATGCAGCCCTAGCCGAGCTTTCGGACTTTGCCTACTGAATCACTCCATCATCTAACAAACCACGCCAGTCAATGGAGGTATCGCCATGCCCAAGAAAATTAAACTGTTCAGCGCTACCGCCATTGGGTGACACGAAAGGCCTACCTGCTGATCCTCGATCAAGGCACCTACTTCCTTGAAGGAATCGACCGGCACCGCCTACAAATAACCTTAGAAAAATTAACATCCAGCGACACATGGGAGCGCATGCCGTGAAGCACGAACCACCTGATCAGAAATTGGAAGACGCGGCCAAGCCGTTTTTGTGGATGGGCGCCACGTGGGTCTTCGTTGGAGTCGTTGGGCTCATCTGGTTTTTAGCATGAGCACCATCATCACCGTCTACCACAAGAAAGGAACTTACATCGCTCGTGCTGCAGGCCATAAGGGCACAGCCAGCCACGCCCTCAGTGCTCGACTGGCTGCCAACGGCATGGCGTTCAAAATGGGCCTCGACTTCACCTTGCTGCATGACCAGGGCGAGGAAGACGGCAACTACACATTCACCCATCCGCAGGAACGCACTGCATGAAAAAGATCCTTTTCGTGTTGCTCCTCACCCTCACCGGCTGCAGCAAAGTCATAACCATCGCGCACGACGAAGCACACGGGGTGACCTGCTGGGTTTCGTCCACGAACGACATCAGCTGCCTGCCAGATGCTGCTGTTTTGAATTGCAGTGAGCATGACCATCAATCGGAGCAGGCGACGGCTCCTGCATCGCACACCGAGGAGAGGTTTCTGCTATGACCGATAAAATCGAAATTTCGCGGGAACTGGTAGAGCGGATGGCGAAAGCCGCACGATCTATTGGCCTGTCCATCTCAGATGAAATCTATCGAGCCATAGATGCCGCCCCAGTCGTCGAGCTCCAGAATGCCCCCGCGAAGCTTAACTTCCCAACCATGCTGCGCAAGATGTGGTCGGGCGGCGAAGTCCAACGCTGGATCGATGAACAAGGGCCGCTCTATCGACCCCCTGAAAATCATCAACATGGCGATTCTGCAATTTCGTCAACCGGAATTGATGGCTGTTCGGGCGATCTGTCAACCGAGCAGCACCAGAGCGAGAGTCCATTGAGCGAATTGGCCGTACTACGACAGACCTGCGCCCAGCTCGAAAAATCCCGTGACCAGGTTGTCGCAGATCGACTCAAGCACCAGGGCAAGCCGGTGGCGGAAGTCGTATCAAAATTCGGCGACCCTGAAGCTTTCGGTGAGCGAGAAATCAAGCTGCTCGCGGACATTTCCGAACTGCCCTATGGAGCCAAGCTCTTCGCAGAAGCGCAGCGGAAGACACTTCGCGCTGGCTTCTGTCCGAAATGCCGAGGAAGTCGCATGATCCGCGGAACCTACGGCTGCATGCCGTTCGATCAGTGTTGCTGAGAATGGTGCCCGCCCGACCCTGACCCACAGCTCACGTCGATAGAAGATCAGTGCCGGACGAACGGCGCAGACAATACAACAACATCCCTTCTTTTCAAAGTCATCCGCTATAGCGGTAAGGAATCCCTATGCCTCTCGAAAACATGCCCGTCATGAAGGGCGTCAACATCAAATCCGTTCCTATGCACCTGCTCATGCCCTACGAGCGACAGGCAGTACGCAACCACAGTCGGTCACTGCAACGACTTGCCGAGCGTGGCGGGATGTCCTCCTGCGAAATCCTCGGGATTATTCGTGGGATCAACTGGGGTGAACTCAAGATTCGCCCTGACGATGAAGCAGAGCTCATCAAGTGGGTCGAGAAACAATCCGCGCCCAGCGACAGGCGCATTGAACCCACTCTCACCATGGCGCCAGCAAGCACCAGGAGCGATCCAGCGTCAGATCTGTTGAGCCCGCTCAACCCCCTGAACCCGATCAGCCCGTTGAATCCGATCAACCAGATCGACAGCTACGAACCGCCCCGCTCCCACAGCCCTTGCGAACCGAGTAGTTCCAGCAGCAGCCACTACTCAAGCAGCAGCTCGTCCAGTTCGAGTGACTACGGCTCCATCTCAAGCAACAACGGTTCCAGCTGCAGCAGTGACTAATTCAATTCCCCACCTTCTGCCGCCATAGGGCGGCATGGAGACACGCCATGCCTGAAGAAAATGAATCAGTAGACCCCTCGCTAAAGATCGACAAAGTAACCGAAGCCCAAATGGCGAAAATTCTCGGAACTACACGAGAGGCACTTGCTGCGCGTCGATCTAGAAACCAGATCCCGGAAGGGGTGTGGAACAAAATAGGCCGCTTAGTTTTTTACAGTGTCAGGAGATACGACGAATGGCTGGAAAAACGATGGACTTGCCCAACGGGGTGGAACTCTTCCGCAAATCCCTCCGAATTCGTTTTACATGGAACGGAATCCGCCGAAGCGAAACGCTCCCATTTCCCACGACGCAAAAAGGGATTAAAGCTGCATCCCAGCTTCGCGATCAGGTAAACAATTTAATTAAGCTCGGTCTCTTGGACGATTCAAAATACGCCGAGCTTTTTCCGAATTCGAACTTCTCTGCGGGCGGAGTACCAAATTTTCTAGAGTATGCCCAACTCTGGCTCGATGGTCGGGTGATTGCTGCCGGCACACGCAACAATTATAAGGGGGCACTCAATCTTTACTGGATTCCAGCTCTCGCACTGGTACGAGTGGACTTAATAACCCCCACGCTAGTTCGGCGGGTTATTGCTGCAACGGATTGGTCATCACCCGGCGTAAGGCGCAATGCTCTGGTGCGCCTGTCGACCATCCTTGAGACCGCGGTGAATGAGGGATTGCTTGCTAAAAATCCCACTAAGACGATTGATCGCCCCAAGCGTACACGAAAAGAAATCTGCCCTTTCACGCTAGAAGAAGCAGAAAAAATAATCGCGCATCTTTATCAAACACCTCATTGGCCCAGCAGTATCTATGCGGCATTTTTCGAGTTCGCTTTTTTCAGCGGTATGCGGCTTTCCGAGATTTCCGCGCTTCGTTGGGATGCGGTTGATCTGGAGAACAAGACCGTTCATGTACGTCGCACCATTGCTTTGGGTGTTGTAGAGGAGCGCACGAAGACGGGAAAAGATCGTTTCGTGCTGCTCAACCCGCGAGCGCTGCGTGCGCTTGAATTTGCTCGTGGGTATGCGGAGCGAAGGGCCAAAGGCGTTGGCAAAATCAGAACAACACCTTTCGCGTTCCCTCCGTCGAAAAACAGTGAATACATCCGACAGACCTCAGATCTGCATAAGCAATGGGGCCCGACCCTTAAAACGCTGGGCGTCCCTTATCGCCCGCCGTACAACTGCCGTCATACTTATGCGACAATATGTTTAATGTCCAACATGAACCCCGCATTCATCGCTCAGCAGCTTGGCCACAGCGTCCAAATGTTGCTGTCGAGGTACGCGCGTTGGCTCAACTCAAGCTCAGACTGGGCGGAGCTGGAAAAGCTCCAGATTGGTATCAAATCGGTATCAGGCGAAAAAAGCCAGCTGTAAACCATTGATAGGTAAGGTAATTGATTTCAACAGCTAAAATCACGATGCAGTTCGGCGCCAAGCCGCTCTTCGAAAACGTTTCCGTCAAATTTGCCGCGGGTAACCGTTATGGCTTGATCGGCGCCAACGGTTGCGGCAAGTCGACCTTCATGAAAATCCTCGGTGGTGACCTCGACCCATCGGGCGGCCAGGTCATGCTCGAGCCGAACGTGCGCTTGGGTAAGCTGCGCCAGGATCAGTTCGCCTACGAAGAATTCACCGTGATCGACACCGTGATCATGGGTCACGAAGAGCTGTGGAAGGTCAAGGCCGAGCGCGACCGCATCTACTCGCTGCCGGAAATGTCTGAAGAAGACGGCATGGCCGTGGCCGAGCTGGAAACCGAATTCGCCGAAATGGACGGCTACACCGCCGAATCCCGTGCCGGTGAACTGCTGCTGGGCCTGGGTATTGGCATCGAGCAGCACTTCGGCCCGATGAGCGAAGTGTCGCCAGGCTGGAAACTGCGCGTTTTGCTGGCGCAGGCACTGTTCTCCGATCCGGAAGTGCTGTTGCTCGACGAACCGACCAACCACCTGGACATCAACACCATTCGCTGGCTGGAAAACATCCTGACCCAGCGTAACAGCCTGATGATCATCATCTCTCACGACCGTCACTTCCTGAACAGCGTGTGCACCCACATGGCTGACCTGGATTACGGCGAGCTGCGTCTGTTCCCGGGCAACTACTACGAGTACATGACCGTGGCGACCCAGTCCCGCGAGCAACTGCTGTCGGACAACGCCAAGAAGAAAGCACAGATCTCCGAGCTGCAATCGTTCGTCAGCCGCTTCTCGGCCAACGCCTCGAAAGCCAAGCAGGCCACTTCCCGCGCCAAGGCGATCGACAAGATCCAGCTGGCCGAGGTCAAGCCTTCGAGCCGCGTGAGCCCGTTCATCCGTTTCGATCAGAACAAAAAGCTGCACCGCCAGGCGGTCATCATTGATCGCATGGCCAAAGGCTTCGACGGCAAGCCGCTGTTCAAGGACTTCAGCTTCCAGGTTGAAGCGGGCGAGCGCGTAGCGATCATCGGCCCGAACGGTATCGGCAAGACCACCCTGCTGCGTACCCTGGTCAACGAACTGACTCCGGATGCCGGTACCATCAAGTGGACCGACGCGGCCGAACTGGGCTACTACGCCCAGGATCACGCGCACGACTTCGAAGACGACATGACCCTATTCGACTGGATGGGTCAGTGGACTCAGGGCGAGCAAGTGATCCGTGGCACTTTGGGTCGCATGCTGTTCTCCAACGACGAGATCCTCAAGTCGGTCAAGGTTATTTCCGGTGGTGAGCAAGGCCGCATGCTGTTCGGCAAGCTGATCCTGCAAAAGCCGAACGTGCTGATCATGGACGAACCGACCAACCACTTGGACATGGAATCGATCGAGGCGTTGAACCTGGCGCTGGAAAACTACCCGGGCACGCTGATCTTCGTCAGCCACGACCGTGAGTTCGTATCGTCCCTGGCCACGCGCATCATCGAGCTGAGCCCGGACGGCGTGACCGACTTCAGCGGTACGTACGATGATTACCTGCGTAGCCAGGGCGTGGTGTTCTAAGAGCTGCTATTGGTTCTCAGCTACACGCAAAACGTTAAAAGCCCTGTCCATGTGACAGGGCTTTTTGCATTTCAGGGTCAGTCTTTTGTTGGTGCGTACTCCTTCGCGAGCAGGCTCGTTACAGGATTTTAGAGTGATCTCAAAATAGGCACCTGACGCTACTGGTCGGCGGTCTGCATGCCAGCGCGGGTGGGGCTGCCCAACGCATGGGTGAAGAATCGACCCGCTTCGGAAATCAGGTTGCGATGGATGTCTTTGCGATCAACCCCATCAGCATCCGTACACAGCGCCGGCATGGCAATGATCTGCTCTTCATTGCACGGCGCCATAAACACGAAGTGCCCTGCCCCAGCCAGCAATTTGAAGTCCGGTGCAGTCGGCAGTTTGCGCGCCAGTGCCGCAGCGTTTTTATCGAAGGCGACGAGTTTGTCGCCATCACCGCTGTACAGCAGCACGGGCACATGCACATCAGCCAGTGTATGTCGGCCGAATTTCAAGCTGAGCGGCGCCATCAGCAACAAGGCATGCACGCGTGTGTCGGCCACTGGCTGCAAGTCATTGCGATCAACAATGAGTTCGCCCTGCGTGTTGCAGGCGTCGCGATCGTCCGGGCGTTCCTGGCAATAGCGGCGCAGACGATCAAGATCCGGTTGCGCCCCCGAGAGGATCAACGCTGTCTCACCCCCTGCCGAATAGCCGATCACGCCGACCTGCTCAGCATTGACGAACGGCGCCAGCATGCGGTCGCCAAGGGTCGCCGTGATTGCTTCGGAAATCTGGATCGGCCGCCCGTAGAGATTGCTCAGGGTGCCGAGTCGGCTGTGATCCCTGGAATTGTCGCCGGGGTGAATCACCGCCACCACGACAAACCCCTTGCGCGCCAGCGACGTGGCAAGATCGTGCAGGGCCAGCGGCGTGCCGGTGTTGCCGTGGGACAGCATCAGCATCGGGAAGCGGCCCATCGCGACTTTGGTGTCTTCGCCGGCTTCGACCGAATAGCCCTCAAGCAGGCTCAGGTGTTCGCGGTCGCTGGAGGGATAGAACGCGATGGCGCGCATCGGTTGCAAGTCGAGCGGATCGAGGAACGTCATCTCGTGGTAACCGACGCTCCAGACAGGGTGACGACCCGGCGCCGCCTGCACTGAATTCAGGCTGCCGAGCAGGCAAATCAGTAACGTTGCACAAAGACGCATCATCGGATGCCCCACCCTGTTGTGACTCAATCGAAAGATCCATTGCAGTGTTAGTCCGCAGCGCCGGGGATTCGGTGCACAGGTCAGGACATTGCACTCAGACGCTGATCGTTTGACTGCATAACCCGGGCCAGATTATGTAACAGCCAGAAACAAAAAACTCCGTATTTGGCCCTTGCAGAACCAGAATACAGAGTTTTTTAGGCGTTACCTGAACATCAGCTGTTCTTTACGCAAGCCTTACGCGGCGGCGAACAGTTGCTCGCTGATCTTGGCTTGAGCGGCGGTCATGGCGTTGCTACGCACTTCGTCACCATACGCGAGGCCTTCGGCACGGACGATTTCGATGTCGGTGATGCCGAGGAAACCCAATACCAGCTTCAGATATTCTTCGTGGGCGATGCCGCTGGCCTGACCGGCGTGAATGCCGCCAGAGGTGGCAACGATCACCACTTTCTTGCCACCGCACAGGCCTTCAGGGCCGGCTTCGGTGTAACGGAAGGTCTGACCGGCAACGGCAACACGGTCGATCCACGCCTTGAGTTGGGTCGGTACGGTGAAGTTGTACATCGGTGCAGCGATCACTACAGCGTCGGCGGCAATGAACTCAGCCAGCGTCGAAGCGCTCAGATCGACTTCGTGTTGCTGTGCAGCGTTGCGCAGTTCAGCGGTGGTACCGGCGGCAACCAGAGTGGTCGACGAGAAGTGGCTGATGGCATCGGCGGCCAGGTCACGGTAGGTCACCACAGCGCTTGGCTCAGCGGCTTGCCAGGCTTTGACGACTTCGCTGCTCAACTGACGGGAAGCCGAGTTGTCGCCCAGAATGCTCGAATCGATATGCAGCAGTTTCATGTGGGATCTCCTGGAATGAATCGCCGGTGGCGACGGAATGAGGACAATCCTACGCAAGAAACCAATAGCTGATTAGCCGCCGGCAATGCGATAGTTCGTCCCACTGATAGAACAGTTGGATATCACTGTGCAAGATCTCAACGATCTCTACTATTTCGCCAAAGTCGTCGAGGCCGGTGGTTTTGCGGCGGCCGGCCGCTTGCTGGGGATTCCCAAGTCACGGCTATCGCGGCGCATCGCCGAACTCGAAGAGCGCCTCGGTGCGCGTTTGCTGCAACGCACCACGCGCCAGCTCAATCTCACCGCGGTCGGCGAGCGCTATTTGCGTCACTGCCAAGCCATGCTGCTGGAAGCAGAAATGGCCGACGAAGCCGTCGCCAGCATGTCCAGCGAGCCACGAGGTCGCTTGCGTGTGTCCTGCCCCACCGGTCTTGCGCATGAAATGCTGCCGCGGGTGATCAGCGACTTCCTCGGCAAATTCCCTCACGTACAACTTGAAGTGGTGCTGCTCAATCGCCGGGTTGATCTGGTTGCTGAAGGCTTTGATGTGGCCCTGCGCGTGCGCGAGCTGGGCGATGAAGATCCATTGCTGGTGACCCGACGACTGCGCCAGGCGCAAACGGTAGTCGTGGCCAGCCCGACATTCATGCAAGGCCACTCGATCAGCCATCCGCAAGAGCTGAAGAACCTGCCGCTGCTCGGAGCGCTGGAGGCAGATCGCCTGGTGCACTTGCGCTTACTCGATCAGCAGGGCAACAGCTTCGAACTGAGCATGGAAGCGCGGCTGGGCATCGACGATTTTGTCGTGCGCAAGGCCTGTGTGCTGGCCGGCCAAGGTTTCACAATGCTGCCTATGATGTTTTGCGAAGCGGAGCTGGAAAGCGGCGCACTGGTGCAACTGCTGCCCGAATGGTCGCTGCCCGGTGGTTGGCTGCAAGCGGTGTATCCGCATCGGCGTGGGGTCATGCCGGCGGTGCGTGCGTGGATTGATCACCTGGTTGAGTCGTTCAATGCCTGTGGGGAGCGGTTGTTATGAGCAAGGGAAAAATGAGCGAAGCGGACGTCGCCGCGTTTTGTCTGGCATTGCCCGGCGCACGGGAAGACTACAAGTGGGGTGGCGTGCGGGTGTTTTCGATTGCCGGCAACAAGATGTTTGCGTTGCAGGGGCTGCGCGGGGACTCGCTGGCGTTCAAGGTCGACAAGGACCTGTTTCTAGGCCATTGCGACCGCCCGGGGATTCACCCGGCGCCGTATCTGGCCCGGGCGCAGTGGATCATCATGCACCCGCCCTACCCCTTGGGCACCGAGGAATTGCAGGGGTTGCTGCAGCGTTCGCATCAGTTGGTGGTGAGCAAGTTGCCGAAGAAAACCCAAGTGGGTTTGTTGGTTTAACCACAGTCCCTGTGGGAGCGAGCTTGCTCGCGAAAGCGGCGTGTCATTCAATAGTGATGTCGACTGACACGACCTCTTCGCGAGCAAGCTCGCTCCCACAGGTTTCTATGTGACTTTTAGAACAGGGTTAACAGGTTCGAGCCAAGGAACAACTGGTCGATCCAGAACACCTGATGCAGCGCGACGATCACCCAGAACAGCACCTGAAACGACACTTTGCGCGTCTTGTGCCGGAACACTTGTTGGGCAATCAACGCGCCCGGCCAGCCGCCGGCCAGTTCCACCGCATGGAGGATGTTTTCCGGCGTGCGCCACGCATCGGTGCGAGCCTTGCGTTTGTCCGCCCAATACATGAAGAACGCCAACACGCTGACGATCCCATAGGCCGCCAGCGGCACAAGCGAAATTCCGCTCAGCCACATCGACAGCGATCCTGCCAACGGCAACGCGCAGACGATCAACAGGACGACCAGCTTCAGTTTCAGGTTCTGAATACTGCCGCCGGACGGCCGACCTTCCGGGCGGCGTGCGTTGGAATCATTCATGCCTTGGCCGCCGACCAGTCCACCCAGCCAAACTGCCACGTCGCCAGAATCACCAGACCGAACACGATCCGATACCAGGCGAATGCCGCATAGCTATGGCTGCCGATGAACTTGAGCAAGCCGCGCACCGCGATCATCGCGAAGACAAACGCGGTGACGAAACCAATGGCAAACACCGGGAAGTCCGCCGGCACAAACAAATCGCGATACTTGTAGCCCGAGTACACAGCCGCACCGACCATGGTCGGCATGGCGAGGAAGAACGAGAACTCGGTGGCCGTCTTGCGCGACAAACCGAACAGCAGACCGCCAATGATCGTCGAGCCGGAACGCGAAGTGCCGGGGATCATCGCCAGGCATTGGGCGAAGCCGATTTTCAGGGCGTCGCTCCAACGAATCTCATCGACCGTTTCGGCATGCACTTCATGCTGGCGCTTTTCGGCCCACAACATGATTACGCCGCCCACCACCAACGCCGCCGCAACGGTGATCGGATTGAACAGGTATTCGTGGATAAGATCGGCAAAAATCACCCCCAACACCACCGCCGGCAAAAAGGCGATCAGCAGATTAGCGGTAAAGCGCCGTGCACTTGGCTGGGTCGGCAAGCCGATGACCACGTCGATAATCTTGCGGCGAAACTCCCAGACCACCGCGAGGATCGCGCCGAGCTGAATAATGATGTTGAACGCCATGGCCCGTTCGCCGCCGAAGTTGAGCAAGTCGGCAACAATGATCTGGTGTCCGGTACTGGAAATGGGCAAAAACTCCGTCAGCCCCTCTACAACTCCAAGTATCAATGCCTGCAAGGCGGTCCAAAGATCCATCAATCCCCCAAAGAGCGATGCACGCCGGCATGCCCCGATAGTATTTTTACGTTCACTGCGATCAGCGTAGCTGGTTAATGCTGGACCGATTCCGCACGCACAGGATCCCTACGAAAGGATCAAAATTCCGTGAAATAACAACTTGGATTCAGGTTTTCACGCGCGGGGCCGAAATCCTAACAGACAAGGCTTAATAGCGCTGCCGCGTTATACGACTTGGGTCGCGTATGCCCGCTCACGAAATCGTGGTTGGATGCTGGCGGTCGTTAATTACAAGAAAAAGAATCCGGAGTGACAGCGTTATGAACAGCTTGCGCAGTGTGTCGATCAGCCGACGCTTGTGGCTCATCTTGATCGTGGCGGTGGTCATGTTGCTGACCTTGGGCGTGTTGATGCTCAAGCAGATCCATGATGACCTGTATCACGCCAAAGCCCAGAAAACCCAGCACGTGGTGCAGACTGCCAGCGGGCTGCTGACCTATTATCACGACCTGGAAACCGCCGGCACGCTGACCAAGGAAGCCGCGCAGAAACAGGCCCTCACCGCCATCCGTGGCTTGCGTTACGACCAGAGTGATTACTTCTGGATCAACGACCTCACGCCTGTGATGGTCATGCACCCGACCAACCCCAAGCTCGAAGGCCAGAATCTCTCGGCGATCCGCGATCCGGACGGCTTTGCGGTGTTCAACGAGATGGTTGCGATTGCTAGGTCCAAGGGCGCCGGCATGGTCGACTACCGCTGGCCAAAACCCGGCGCAAGTGAGCCAGTGGCGAAAACCTCTTACGTCAAACTGTTCGAACCGTGGGGCTGGGTAATCGGCTCCGGGGTTTATGTCGACGACGTGCAGGCCGAATTCAAGAGCCAGATGATCAAGGCCAGCGTTATCGGTCTGGCGATTGCCGTGATCATGGCTCTGCTGGTGATCCTGATCGCGCGCAGCATCGTGCGCCCCTTGCAGGAAACCGTGAACGCCATGGCCAACATCGCCAGCGGCGAAAGTGACCTGACCCGCAGCCTCGATACCCACGGCAAGGATGAAGTCACCGAACTGGCTCATCACTTCAACGCGTTCACCGCCAAATTGCGCCGGGTGATCGGTGAGTTGCAGGTGTCGGCCAGCGCGCTCGGTCAATCGTCCAGCGAACTGGGCAACGATGCCTCGCAGGCCCAGCAACGTAGCCAGCAGCAGTCGCAACAAATGGAGTTGGTGGCCACCGCGATCAACGAGGTGACTTACGGCGTGCAGGACGTGGCGAAAAACGCCGAGCATGCGGCCGCCGAAATGCGTGATGCCGAGGCGCAGGCGCAGCAGGGCCAGATCAATATCGACGGCAGCCTGCAACAGATCGACAAGCTCTCTGGCACCATCGATCAAGCGGTCGAGGTGATTCGCACGCTGGCGGCCGAAAGCACTCAGATCGGCAGCGTGCTGGAGGTGATTCGTTCGATTGCCGAGCAAACCAATCTGCTCGCCCTCAACGCGGCGATCGAAGCGGCACGGGCCGGTGAACAAGGTCGTGGCTTTGCCGTGGTGGCAGATGAAGTGCGCTTGCTGGCGCAGCGGACGCAGAAGTCGACGGCGGAAATCCAGTCGATGATCGAGCGCCTGCAAAATCACTCCGAGGCAGCGGTCAAGGTCATTGGTGACAGCAGCAAAGCGTCGCAACTGACCATTGAACAGGCCGGTCTGGCCGGCGCGAGCCTGAATGCCATCGGCCAGGCCTTGCGCAACCTTAATGGCCTGAACGCGTCGATTGCCAGCGCCACGCTGCAACAGGCGCACGTGGTCGAGGACATCAACCAGAACGTTACTCAGGCGGCGGGGCTTTCTCACAGCACGGCCATGGCGGCAGAACAGTCGAGTGCGGCGAGCGTAAGACTTGGGCAGTTGAGCGAACAGCTCAACGGCCTCCTGCGCCAGTTCCGCGTTTAGCATCATTGCCCTGTAGGAGTGAGCCTGCTCGCGAAGGCGGTTTATCAGTTGACAGAGATGTCGCCTGATCCACCGCTATCGCTGGCAAGCCAGCTCCCACAGGGTTTTGTGCAGCGCCATCATTTGTGAGCACAACATAAATCCATGTGGGAGCTGGCAGGCTTTGGCGGCGCGCCACAAAGGCTGAGCACCGCATAAGTCCATGTGGGAGCTGGCTTGCCAGCGATGAGGGCACAACATTCAGCATCATTGTTGAGTGTGCCGACGCTTTCGCGAGCAAGCTCGCTCCCACAGGTATCTGCCGGGGTCACGGCGTTTTGGGTACAATCCGCCCCCTCTTTCTACTCCCCCCAAGGAACCCACATGTCCGGGCTTGAACTGTTTGCCGCCGCTCTCGGTGTCATCGCCGTGTGGCTGACGGTCAAACAGAATCCGTGGTGCTGGCCGATCGGCTTGGTCATGGTGCTGCTCTATAGCTGGATCTTCTTTGAAGTGAAGCTGTATTCGGACATGTTATTGCAAGTGATCTACGCCGCGCTGCAAGTCTATGGCTGGTGGCAATGGACGCGCGCTGGGACGATGCATGACGGGCGTGAAGTCACTCGCCTGGATGCTCGCTCGATAAGCATTGGCCTGGGTATCGGCGCTGTCGGCAGTGTTTTGCTGGGTGCGGCCATGGCGCACTGGACTGACGCTGCGCAACCGTGGCTGGACGCGGCGCTCACTGGTTTCAGCCTGGTCGCGCAGTTGTGGATGGCGCAAAAACGCCTGCAATGCTGGGCGCTGTGGTTCGTGCTCGATGTGATTTTTGTCGGGCTGTTCCTCTATAAGGGGCTTTACCTCACCGCGGGCCTGTACGCACTGTTCACCGTGATTGCCATTCAGGGCTTTCGTGAATGGCGCGCCGACCCGGCACTGCGCACATGAAGGTCGTGGTGCTGACCGGCCCGGAATCCACCGGCAAGAGCTGGCTGGCGGCGGGCCTTCAGCAACAGTTTGGCGGTCTGCGGGTGGACGAGTACGTGCGCTGGTTTATCGAGCAGAACCCGCGTGACACCTGCCTGGCCGACATCCCGGAGATCGCCCGCGGGCAACTGCAATGGGAAGATCAGGCGCGGGCGCAACAACCGTCGCTGCTGATTCTCGACACCCACTTGTTGAGCAATATGCTCTGGAGCCAGACCCTGTTCGGCGCATGCCCGGACTGGCTGGAAGGCGAGTTGCTGGCTCGGGATTACGACTTGCACCTGCTGCTTTCGCCGGAACGGATTGACTGGACCGATGACGGTCAGCGCTGCCAGCCGGATCTGGATCAGCGCCTGGCTTTCTTCCAGGCCACGCGCGACTGGCTGGAACAGCATCGGCAACCGTGCCAGATCATTCAGGGCAACTGGGCCGAGCGTCAGGTGCAGGCCTTTGCGGGAGTCGCGAAGCTGTTGGCCGAGTGACCCGCCTGATGAGGCATCTGCCCCACTGTTCACGCTGCTTTACGGGCGAAGTGTCCATTCCTGAAACACTCCTCTGAGTGCAAAGTGGCCGTTTCAGCGGCATTCATCGCTTTGTCATGGCACTTGTTACGCCACTGATACACATCCCCGCTAACCCTTGTTCCAGAGCTTTGTTCAGCCAATAGACAGGCTGGCGAGACTGCGTGTGTTTCAACGATGAAACACCCTGTGCATCGACTCTGCGTGCGTTTCGGGTAACCCGCTGGAAAACAACAAAAATTCAAAAGCGGCACAGCTTTCGCTATCTCCTTCATAACGCTGACAAGGGCAGCCCACTGAAGAAGGAATTGCAGCCGTGGGGAATATTAAAAAGAGCTTGACCTGCCTTCTGCTGATCGGATCAGCAGCCGGCGCATTTGTCAGTTTCAACGTTCAGGCCGAAGGCAATGGCGTGATCGTCCTTGATCGAGATGTTCAGCCTATCCCTATCGGTCGCAATGGCGGCAAAGACCCCTACCCGACCACCGTCAACGCCAACCCTTCGGCTCGAATCAATCAAAGCATGAGCAGCACCGAACTCAATGACGGTGACTTTGCCGGTGTTGCCAGTGGCTCTTCGATTCGCGGCAACATCAATACGCCCAATTCCAACCTGCCGGGCATGAACACGCTGACCAACACCAATGGCTTACCTGGCATGAGAACTGGCAGTGGCGGCGGTGCGGGCGGCTCGATCTCGAATACCGTCAACCGTGCCATGAGCACCGGCATGGCCCCCCTGACCCGCATGGCCGGAGGCCAATGAGATGAATCGCACCCTCCTTCTCCTCGCCTTGCTCGGCTGCACCAACGCCATGGCTGACCCAAGTTCAGTCAACAACGCAAACATTCAGGATTCAGGCATGCAATACCGCGGCAATTTCAACGTCAACCAGGCCGCCGGTGACCAGATGCAACAAGCCAATACCAAGGCAATTGCTATCGGTACCGAATCCCAGGCCACCACCCGCGTCATTCAGAAGATCGACACACCTGCGGATCGCTCGATCAATGCCAGCGCCAACATCGGCGGCAACTCTTTCAGTAATGGCAACGGAATCCTGGGCGTGAACCAGGGCGCCGGGGCCAACAACCAGATGGCCAACGTGACGCGCGTCAGCATCAGTGCTGCCCCGCAGAGCGTTGACGATAGCGCCCTTTCGCAACAGAACGTGGCGTTGTTACCGAGCTCAGGAGCAACTGGTACCTCACCCGGCAGTCGCCAGATCACGACAAGTGATCAGGCCTTCACCGGCAGCCGCGGGGTAATCCAGGTGAACCAGAGTGCCGGGGTGGGGAACCGAATGGCTAACACCCTGAGCATCCGGGTCGCAGACTGACCCTAATAAAAAGCAGTGCAATTAGAAAGTACCAACACTTAACCAACTAATAAGCACGACGGAGAAACACCATGAAACCTACAATGGCTCTCAAACCACTGGTTTTCGCACTTGCAGCAGTGATGGCAATCGCAGCACAGGCAGGCGGCCGTGACGATCACGGTCATGGTAACGGGCATGGTCCAAAAGGCCCTACCCTGGAACAACTTCTGCAAATCACCGCCGGTGCCGGCGCCGCTGTGCTGGACGAGCAAAACAGCGACGGCAACGTGGTGAAAAACCAAGGCACCAAAAACACCGCTAATGCCAGTGACTCGCTCAATGGCTCCAACGGCAACATGGG
Organism: Pseudomonas sp. NPDC098747; assembly: GCF_044760045.1. Taxonomy (NCBI): domain Bacteria; kingdom Pseudomonadati; phylum Pseudomonadota; class Gammaproteobacteria; order Pseudomonadales; family Pseudomonadaceae; genus Pseudomonas; species Pseudomonas sp. NPDC098747. The sequence continues at coordinate 52,152 of NZ_JBIWAL010000008.1, forward strand.
CGCCAACGTGGCAGCCGGCGACGGCAACCAGCAAGACAACGCCGCAGCCTTGGCTACCGCCGACGAAAGCTTCATCTTTGGTACTGCTGTTGCTGTCTCGAGTGCCACTCAAGTCAACAACAACAACTATGTGAAAAACTCGTCGACCACCAATACCGCAACTCTCAACAACGCGGGTAATGACGGTTCCGGCAACATCGGGATCAACGTCACTGCCGGTAACTTCAACCAGCAGAAAAACAACCTTGCAATCGCCGTATCGGGTGGCCGCGTCGCCTCCGCTGCTGCTGCAGCCGATCAGTCCTCCACTGGCCTGGTCGTAGACAACAAAGGCGTGCGGACCTACAAAACAGACACGCTCACTGGCACCTACGCGGCCGCTGGCGTGTTTAAAGCCAAAGGCACTGCAACCATCGAAGACGATGACGATCATGGCGGTTGGGGCAATCGTGGCGGCGGCCACGGCGGCAACGATGATCAGAAAGCCAAGTTCGAAGCCGTGGGTACCTTTGGCCTCGCTGGCGTAACCACTCAGCAAGTGATGACCAAAGACGGCTGGAAAGCACCTGTCGTCAACAATGCCAACATGACCAACTCGATGAACAACTTCTCCGGCAACGGCGGAGCCAACGTCTCGGCGGGTGTGGGCAACCAACAAAGCAACTCGCTGTCCATCGCCGCAGGTTGCAGAGCCTGCCTGTAATCGCGATCGAAACGAAAGCCCCGGAAACGGGGCTTTTCCTCAGTCCGCAAAGGCGTATCGATCATGCGTAAGACTGCCCTTTTCGCTTTGCTTTGCCTGTGTGGCCTGACTCAGGCAGCACAGATGCCTGTGGCTGCCCTGCCGGGCGGCGTACTGGTCTACAAGGACGTGCAAAGCCTGCGTGAGCGCAAGTTTTCCGACATCGTCGAACAGAAAACCGACTTCAGCTGCGGCGCCGCCGCACTGGCCACGGTGTTACGCCAGGCGTATTGGCTCGACGTCGATGAGGAGCACATCATCAAAGGCATGCTGGTCAATGCAGACCAGGACCTTGTTCGTACTCAGGGTTTCTCCATGCTCGACATGAAGCGCTACGTGGAAAGTATCGGCATGCGTGCCAGAGGCTACCGGATTCCGCCCGAGAAACTCGAAGCGGTGACCATTCCGGTGGTGGTACTGATGGATATTCGCGGCTACAAGCATTTCGTCGTGCTGCAGCGTTCGGACAAGGATTGGGTTTACATCGGAGACCCGGTTCTGGGCCACAAACGCTACAAACATGATGACTTTGTCAAAGGTTGGAATGGCATTGTCTTCGCCATCGTCGGCCCCGGATACGACAAGGCCAATGCCTTGCGTAGCCCTCCGCTGCCGCTGACCGCCAAGAACAAGCTGGATGGCTTCAACCCGGTCAAAGATGCTGAATTGATGGATTTCGGGTTCATACAGAGCGACTTCTTTTAATCGCCGATTATAGAAATGGGACTGGATGTCCCGGGAGCAGCAGATGAAAACCTCATACTGGCTGGCCGCCGCCTGTCTGGCAGCGAGTGCGTCAGGCTTTGCCAATGCAGGATTCAAACCCATAGAAATCAAGGACCAGGAGCTCGCCGAGCTGCGTGGTCGTTATGTCATGCCGGGGCGGATTATCAGCTTCGGCATTGTCATGAGCAGTACCTGGCGCAACGCCAGCGGTGACTTGATCGGGGCCGCGACCTCGATGCAGATTCAGGCTGCAACGGTAAAACCGGAATTCTACGTCTCGACCATCAAAGAAACCGGCAACGGCAGCGTCCCTGTACTGGGCACCGGCACCGTTATCGGTGGCGCGGGACTCAACAGCAGCCAGGGCGTGACACAAAGCGTACGCGCCGCCGGCGACAGCAATACCGCCAACAACAACGTTGCGATCAACGTCAGAGAAGCCACTCAGGCGCCCGCGCTGGTCCCTTCACAAGGCCAGGCTCTGATCGCCGGACAAACCATCAGTGGCAGTAATGGCGCGGGCAGTGTCGCGGTATCGGCGAACAATGGCGGCGTACAAATGGCCATCCAGGCCAGCGGCAATCAGGGCACAGCCTTGCAACAGGTCGCCCAGGGCGGTTTGTTGCAGAACACCCGATTGCTGGGCAGCGCCAACGTGGTCAACAACCTGACTCAACTCAACGTCGTACTCAACAATAACGGCAGAAGCGCCGGTGCACTGGACTGCAACCTGACTCAACTCGGTGCCCTACGCAGTATTGGATATTGAACTACGCTGAGTCTCGATCATTGGGCTTAAAGGGACGGCTTATTCATGTATCGATCAGTATCACTGCGCGCAGCGGTGTGTTTGAGCACTCTTATCCCGGCCGCGATGCTGCAAGCGGCTCCTAACGCGGATGTAGAGGCCCTGAAACAGGAACTTCTGGAGCTGAAGCAACGATACGAAGTACAACAAAAAGCCCTGGCGGTACTCGAGCAAAGGGTTCGCCAGGTAGAAGATCAACCGTCTGCCCCACCGCCAAAACGACTGGCGAAATCGCCATCGGACATGAAAGGCAACCGCGTCGCCACAGGCACCGGTGCAGCCGCTGCATCAGGGGGCGCCGCCGGGGGCAGCGGCGCGTCTTATGGCCAATCGCTGGCTGGCGATTCTCAGCCGGCGCAAAGCGTATCCAACCTGTATGACGAGGCCAGCGGCTTTTTTGGCGGCGGCAAGTTCAGCGTTGAAACCGGCATCACTTATTCGCGCTATGACACCCGCCAGTTGATTCTCAACGGCTTCCTCGCACTGGACTCGATCTTTCTCGGCAACATCAACCTCGACCGGATCAAGGCCGACACCTGGACCTACGACCTGACGGGCCGCTATAACTTCGACAATCGCTGGCAGTTCGACCTGAACGTGCCGGTGGTGTATCGCGAGTCGACTTATCAGTCGGGCGGCGGCAACGAGGGCGCGGCAGGCGTCACCACCGAGGAAACCGTCACCAAGGATCCAACCCTTGGCGACGTCAACTTCGGCATTGCGTACAAATTCCTCGACGAGTCAGTCAACACGCCGGATGCGGTAGTCACCTTGCGAGTCAAGGCGCCAACCGGCAAGGACCCGTTCGGCATCAAATTGCGCCAGACCGACGCCAACTCCAACCTGTTCGTGCCTGACACCCTGCCGACCGGCAACGGCGTCTGGTCGATCACACCGGGCATCTCGCTGGTCAAGACGTTTGACCCGGCTGTGCTGTTCGGCAGCCTGTCCTATACGCACAACCTCGAGGAATCGTTCGACGATATCAGCTCCACCGTCAACCAGAAAAACCCGGGCAAGGTGAAGATCGGCGACAGCTTCCAGATCGGCGCCGGTATCGCCTTTGCACTGAACGAGAAGATGAGTATGTCGTTCTCGGTATCCGACCTGGTGCAGCGCAAGAGCGAACTGAAACAGGATGGCGGGGATTGGGAATCGGTGGTGTCCAGCGACGCCAACGCCGGTTACTTCAACGTCGGCATGACCATTGCGGCCACCGATAACCTGACCATCGTGCCCAACCTGTCCATCGGTTTGACCGACGATGCGCCGGACTTTTCCTTCAGCCTGAAATTCCCGTACTACTTCTAAGCCAAAGCAAAAGATCGTCCGATCGCGAACCGCGATCGGACGATCTTTTGGCTTTTAACGGATCTGATGTTTGTGCAGCAGCCGATAAAACGTCGGCCGGGAAACCCCAAGCACTTTGGCGGCAATACTGAGGTTGTCGCTGTGCCGGTTCAGCACATCACAAAGAGCCTGGCGTTCGGCACGGGTCTTGTAGTCTTCCAGGGTGCCCATGGGCGTGGCGATCGAATGCTGGCTGATCAGCCCCAGATCCCGCGCTTCGATCTGCCGACCCTCGGCCAACACCAGACCGCGACGAACGCGGTTGGCCAGTTCACGGACATTACCGGGCCAGTCATGCTTACCCATGGCAATCAACGCATCTTCACTGAAGCTGCGCGGCCGGCGGCCAGTTTCGTGGCTATAGAAATGTGAGAAGTGGTTGGCCAGCATCGACAGATCACCGTGCCGTTCGCGCAACGGCGCGGTGACGACTTGCAGCACGTTGAGCCGGTAATAAAGGTCTTCACGAAAAAGCTTCTTCTCGATCGCCGCCTCAAGGTCAACGTGGGTCGCCGCCAGAACGCGCACATCAACCGGAATCGGTTGACTGCCGCCGACTCGCTCGATGTGTTTCTCCTGCAAAAAACGCAGCAGATTGGCTTGTAGTTCCAGCGGCAAGTCACCGATTTCATCCAGAAACAATGTGCCACCGTTGGCCGCTTCAATACGCCCGACCTTGCGTTGATGAGCGCCGGTGAACGCGCCTTTTTCGTGGCCAAACAGCTCGGACTGAATCAAATGCTCGGGGATCGCCCCGCAATTGATCGCCACAAACGGCTTGCTGTGGCGTTGCGATTGACGATGCAGCGTGCGCGCGACCAGTTCTTTGCCGGTGCCGCTTTCGCCACGAATCAGCACCGGCGATTCGGTGGGCGCCAGTTTGCTGAGCAATTTGCGCAGTTCGCGGATCGGTTTGCTGTCGCCGAGCAGTTCATGCTCAGGCTGATCCACGTGGATTGTGCCCTGCCCGCGCAGCCGTGCCATGCCGAAGGCCCGACCGAGAGTGACCTGCACCCGCGACACGTCGAACGGCAAGGTATGAAAATCGAAAAACCATTCGCAAACGAAGTCGCCAACGTTCTGCAAACGCAGCACTTCCTGATTGAGCACGGCGATCCATTCAGTGCCGCTTCGGCTGATCAACTCCTTGACGGATTCGGGACGCTCCAGATGAAAAGGCTGCAATCGCAAGAGCCCGACATCACAGCTGCGGTCAGCAGCGTTTTCCAGAGTACAACTGTCGACATCCCACCCTACCGCACGCAAACCCGGTAACAGGCGATGGCAGTCGTCGCACGGATCGACCACCAATAGACGTCGTAACGCAGGCGCTTCGCTCATGACTGTTCCTTGGCGCCAAATTTTAGGAAAAGGTTGTAAAAACAGTCATTTGGCAGACCTGGCTGTAACATTAGCAAGATTTTGACAGTGCCTTGTATCGATTGCTTATAGGTGCACAAGCAAACACGTTATAAGAAACGCAGTTGTTAGTTAGCTATCGACTTAGCTCTGCCTTTATCGCAGCTAACAAGCTTTCGCCAAGCTTTCAAAACGGCTTTAACACCGAACATATGAAAGAAAGTCGAAATTTCTTTGCCAAGAGTGTGACCTGCTCCCCAGTTGCGTGCATCAGTACAAGTAACTAGCCGAACGGTAAGCCCAACCGACGGCACATCACTTGATTGGGCACTACAGAGAGAAGACCCCATGACCGCCCCGCTCCGTATCAACGAAGCACTTTTGATTGCCAACCACGCCTTCAAACCTTTCCAGTGCGTGGCCTGGGCACCACAAGACGGCAATGGCGAACTGAGCCTGACCGTTATCGATCGCACCAATTCCCACATCGGTCGCAAACAGATTCCAAGCAGTGCCTACTCCGATCCCGCACAACTTGAGCAACTGCTGCAGCAGGCTCGTGCTGAACTGAGCGAAGAAGGTTACACGCTGCAATCCTGGTCGATGCCACACTGATATCCGAGCGATGCGGATGACTTTCTGGTCATCCGCCCTGCTCTTGTTAGTTGCTGTTTTCTTTTTAATCGTCCGTAATTTTGTACAACTTTCAGTAACACGCTCCAGCGTAATTGCTTGGCACGCTTGCTATTGGTTCAAAAAGACACTGTTCTGGCACAGTGCGACCCTCCACCTGTTAGTTCTTACAGTTGTACTTCCCTCAGTTCAGGTTTTGAATGTTCCGCTCATGCAGTTACCAACCGGTATTCGGTCCTGGTCAACTAGCAAGGAGATGCGTGCATGTCCACCCTGAACGCCTTTGCGCTCCCAGCGTTATTGAATAATGCCGGCCAACTTGACCAGACCTTTGCCGTCAGCGGCGTTGCTCAGGTGTATTTCGCCGGCAGTTTGTCCAGCCTGACCGAGGATGTTGCGCTCGATGCCCAGGGGCGGATTCTGGTGGCTGCCAAAGTCGGCATTGCGGAGGGCAGCCGTTTTGGCCTCGCGCGGTTGCTGGCGGATGGCTCTGCTGATTTGTCCTTCGGCCATCAGGGCAGCGTGATCGGCACATTTGCCTCAGGTTTTGAAGCCATGGCCGGCAAAGTGCAGGCGCTCGCCGATGGGCGCATCCTGCTGGCCGGTCTGCATTATGAAAACAGCCATCGCAGCTTGCCCGCCCTCGCCCTGTTCGACGCCCAAGGCAATCCGGATCAAACTTTTGGCGACAATGGCCGGCAAGTGGTGCGCCTGCCGGGCGACTTGTCCATGGGCACCCGCGATACCTGGCTCCCACCCGGTGTGCCGGGTGCCGAAGCCTGCGACTTCGCGGTTCAGGACGACGGGCACATTCTGCTAATCGCCAACCATCATTTCGAACTTGCCGACCACGCCGGCATGTTGATTCGCCTCAAGCCCGACGGCTGTCTGGATGAGTCCTTCAACGGTCGCGGGTTTGTGATGATCCGCCATTTGCTGCTCAATACCTGGCTCAGCAGTTTGCTGTTGCAGGCCGACGGGCGGATCGTGGTTGGCGGCTCGATCGACTTTCCGCAGCAAGGTCTGTTGGCGCGGTACCTGCCCGATGGCTGTCTTGACGAACGCTTTGCAGTGGACGGTTTCATGGCGTTCACCGCCCAAGCCAAAAGTGCACTGGTCAGTCAGATCCTTGAGTCCACCGAATCGCTGCACTGTTTCGGCAGCAGTCGCGACCCGATCCGCTGTCTGGCGTTCAGCCTGCACCCCAATGGCCGCCCCGACTTGCACATCAACAATGGCCAGCCGCAACTGCTCGAAATCGGCCCCAGCGGCTGTCAGTGGAGCGCCGCGCAACGCATGGCGGATGGTCGAGTAATCGCAGTGGGAGCAACCATTGGCGGCGTCGAGGCAGACTTCATCGTCGCTCGTTATCGCGCCGATGGCAGCCTCGACCCAACCTTCGGCAGTGGCCGCGGCTGGCTGCGTACACGCCTGGGCCGCAGCCTCGACACGGCCAACTCACTGGCCGTGCAAACGGACGGCTCAATACTGGTCGGTGGCTATTCGCTGGATGGCAACTATCGGGCAATGGTTGCGCGGTATATCAACCAATAACGACGTAGCTCGCGTATCCAGCAGTTAGAACTTGAACTCGGCTGAAACATCCGGCAACTTGCGCGCTTCTGACTACAAGGAGCAACCGATGTCCGGTTCAATCGCCCAGGCGCTCGCGCACAACTTTCTCGGGCACTCGCCACGTTGGTACAAGGCGACCATCGTCGGCTTCCTGATCCTCAATGCGCTGGTGCTATTCACTGTCGGTCCCGTCGCGGCGGGCTGGCTGTTGGTGATCGAGTTCATTTTCACCCTGGCCATGGCTCTGAAGTGCTATCCGCTGATGCCCGGTGGTTTGCTATTGGTCGAAGCCCTGCTGCTGAAGATGACCACGCCACAGGCGCTCTACGATGAACTGCTGCACAACTTCCCGGTGATCCTGCTGTTGATGTTTATGGTCGCTGGCATCTACTTCATGAAAGATCTGTTGCTGTATCTGTTTTCGCGGTTGCTGTTGGGCGTGCGCTCCAAAGCGATACTGTCCCTGATGTTCTGCTTTCTGTCGGCGTTTCTCTCGGCGTTTCTCGATGCCTTGACGGTGACTGCGGTAATCATCAGCGCATCGGTAGGTTTTTACTCGGTTTACCACCGTGTGGCCTCGGGCAATGATCCGCGCCAGGATAGCGAATTCAGCGACGACCAACACCTGCCAACGTTGCACCATGCCGACCTGGAACAGTTCCGCTCGTTTCTGCGCAGCCTGCTGATGCATGGCGCGGTTGGTACAGCGCTTGGCGGCGTCTGCACGCTGGTGGGCGAGCCGCAGAATCTGTTGATCGGCCATGAAATGGGCTGGCATTTCGCGGAGTTCTTCCTGAAAGTCGCGCCAGTTTCGCTACCGGTGCTGGCGGCGGGCCTGGTGACCTGCGTGTTGCTGGAGAAACTGCGCTGGTTCGGTTACGGCACCCTGCTGCCGGACAACGTGCGCGCCGTGCTGGCCAACTACGCGGCCGAAGACGATGCCGAACGTACCGCACGTCAACGCGCGGCGCTGCTGGTGCAAGGCGCCGCTGCGCTGATCCTGATTGGTTGCCTGGCGTTTCACGTGGCAGAGGTCGGCCTGATCGGTTTGATGGTGATTGTGCTGATCACCGCTTTTACCGGGATCACCGACGAGCATCGTCTGGGCAGCGCGTTCAAGGACGCCATGCCGTTCACTGCATTGCTGGTGGTGTTTTTTGCCGTGGTGGCGGTGATTCACGATCAACAACTGTTTGCGCCGCTGATTACATGGGTGCTGGCGCTGCCGGTGGATCAACAACCGGGCATGCTGTTTATCGCCAACGGTCTGCTGTCGGCCATCAGCGACAACGTGTTCGTCGCGACGATCTACATCACCGAAGTGAAACAGGCATTCCTCGCCGGGCACATGAGCCGTGAGCATTTCGAGACCCTGGCGATTGCGATCAACACCGGCACCAACCTGCCGAGCGTGGCGACGCCAAATGGTCAGGCCGCGTTTCTGTTCCTGCTGACGTCAGCGATTGCGCCGCTGGTGCGCTTGTCTTACGGGCGGATGGTCTGGATGGCAGTGCCTTACACCGTGGTGATGGGGCTGCTGGGCTGGTATGCGGTGAGTTACTGGTTGTAAACCCACCGAAGTAAAACTGTGGGAGCGAGCTTGCTCGCGAAGAGGGAGTGTCAGGCAACGAATTCGTTGAATGAGACACCGCATTCGCGAGCAAGCTCGCTCCCACATTGGCTTATGTTTTTGGCTCAGCTAGGGAGGATGTATTTCTCGATCGCCTGGGCTACACCGTCTTCGGTGTTCGCGCCGGTAATCACATCCGCCTGACGCCGCACCGCTTCTTCCGCCTGCCCCATGGCAATCGACAACCCTGCGCAATGGAACATCGCCGGATCATTACCGCCATCGCCAATCGCTGCCGTCTGCGCAAGCGGCACGCCGAGATGCGCGGCCAGCGTCGCCAACGCCGTGCCCTTGTTCGCCTCCAGCGCCGTGACGTCGAGGTACACCGGTTGTGAACGCGAGACTTGCGCCATGCCGTTGACCTTGGGCAACAGGCGCGCTTCCAGCTCGATCAGAAACTCGGTATTGTTACTGGTCGCGACGATCTTGTCGATGCGCTCCAGATACGGTTCAAAGCTCTCCACCACCACCGGCGGATAACCGAGACCAGCCTGCTCGCGCGGCACCATCGGCCCGTTCGGGTCTTTGAGCAGCCAGTCACCGCCGCTGAACACCCAGACTTCAACATCGGGCTGGTCCGCGAACGTCGCCAGCGCAATCAGTGCGGTGGTCGCCGGCAGGTAATGCGCCACCAGCAGACTGCCGTCCGGATTGACGATGGTGCCGCCATTGAACGCCGCTGTCGGCAGGTCGACGCCCAAAGCTTCGATCTGCTGCAGCATGGCTTTGGGTGGACGGCCAGTGGCGAGGCTGAACAGCACGCCCGCCTCGCGCAACGATCGAACGGCGTCGATGGTGCGCTGGCTCAGACTGTGATCGGGCAGCAACAGCGTGCCGTCCATATCGCTCAGCAAAAAACGGATAGGCTCGCTCATCCCAGACCATGCCAGACGCGACCATCGCGAGTCAGCAGATCTTCGGCAGCCTGCGGGCCGTCTTCACCGGCGGCATAGGTCTGTACGCTCGCATCCTGCTGCCAAGCGTCGAGGAACGGCTGCACGGCGCGCCAGCCGTTCTCGATGTTGTCGGCGCGCTGGAACAGTGTCTGATCGCCCGTCAGGCAGTCGTAGATCAACGTTTCGTAGCCGGTCGACGGCTGCATCTCGAAGAAATCCTTGTAGGCAAACCCAAGCTCGATGTTGGCCATGTTCAGCGCCGGACCGGGACGTTTGGCCAGCAGATCGAACCACATGCCTTCGTTGGGCTGGATCTGGATACGCAGGTAGGTCGGCTGTAACTCGTCAACTTCGGTGTCACGGAACTGCGCGTAAGGCGCCGGTTTGAAGCAGATGACGATTTCAGTGTCGCGCACGCTCATGCGTTTACCGGTGCGCAGATAGAACGGCACGCCGACCCAGCGCCAGTTGTCGATCATCACCTTGAGCGCGACGTAGGTTTCGGTGCTGCTGTCGGGCGCGACGTTGGGCTCTTCGCGATAGCCGGACAGTGCTTTACCGCCGACTTCACCGGCGCTGTACTGCCCACGCACCGAATTGGCCCGTGCTTCTTCCACGGTCCATGGCCGAATGGCGCCGACCACCTTGGCCTTCTCGCCCCGCACCGCATCGGCGCCGAACGCCGCCGGAGGTTCCATGGCGACCATCGCCAACAACTGGAACAGGTGATTGGGCACCATGTCGCGCAAGGCACCGGTGTGTTCGTAAAAACTGCCACGGGTTTCAACGCCGACGGTTTCCGCGGCGGTGATCTGTACGTGGTCGATGTAGTGATTGTTCCAGAACGCTTCGAACAGGCTGTTGGAGAACCGGCTGACCAGAATGTTCTGCACGGTCTCCTTGCCCAGATAATGGTCGATCCGATAGATCTGCTTCTCGGACATGACCTTGAGCAAACAGGCGTTCAGGGCTTCGGCGGTGTGCAGATCGGAGCCGAACGGCTTCTCGATCACTACCCTTCTGAAGGCTTCGGGAATTTCCTCAAGCAACCCGGCGCTGCCGAGACGGCGCACCACTTCGCTGAAGAAACGTGGCGCGGTGGCCAGATAGAACACCGCATTGCCGGTGCCGCTGTCGGCGATTTTCGCCGCCAGCGCTGAATAGGTGCTGTCGTCCAGAAAGTCGCCCTGGACGTAGCTGATACCTTTGGCGAGCTTGGCCCACAAAGCTGGATCAAGCATCTGATCGCCCTTGCCGACCTTCGCCGCCACTTCGGTACGGATGAAGTCTTCGAGTTTTTGCGCGAAGGCTTCATCGGTAATGGCGTTGTGGTCAACGCCAACGATCCGCAGATTCTCATCAAGCAAACCGTCGCGACTGAGGTTGTAAAGCGCTGGCATCAGCAAGCGCTTTACCAGGTCGCCGTGGGCACCGAACAGGAACAGTGTGGTCGGTGGTGCGGGTTCTGCCTTGGATTTTCTGCGGATCGTATGGGTCATTTTTTCGCAGTCTCTACGTGGCCGCCGAAGCCGAAGCGCTGGGCCGAAAGAATCTTGTCACCAAAGGTGCCCTGGCCGCGTGAGCGGTAGCGCGAGAATAGCGAGTTCGAAAGCACCGGTACCGGCACCGCTTGCTCCATGGCCGCTTCGATGGTCCATTGACCTTCGCCGCTGTCTGCCACCGAACCGGAGAAACCGTCGAGTTTCGGGTCGCTGGCCAAGGCGTCGGCCGTCAGGTCGAGCAGCCAGGAGGAAACCACGCTGCCACGACGCCAGACTTCAGCAATGTCAGCCACGTTGAGATCAAAACGCTGATCTTCCGGCAGACGCTCGCTGGACTTGGTCTTGAGGATGTCGAAACCTTCGGCGAAGGCCGCCATCATCCCGTACTCGATGCCGTTGTGAATCATCTTCACAAAATGCCCGGCACCGGCAGGACCGGCGTGGATGTAGCCGTGCTCGGCACGCGGGTCATCAGACTGGCGGTCCTTGGTGCGCGGAATGTCGCCCATGCCCGGCGCAAGGGCGGCGAACAGCGGGTCCAGACGTTTTACGGTCTCGGCATCGCCGCCGATCATCATGCAGTAGCCGCGCTCCAGGCCCCAGACGCCACCGGAGGTGCCGACGTCGATGTAGTGCAGGCCCTTCTCGGCCAGGGTTTTAGCGCGGCGGATGTCATCCTTATAGTTGGTGTTGCCACCGTCGATGATGGTATCGCCCGCTTCCAGCAGGTTGCTCAGCGTCTGGATGGTGTCTTCGGTCGGCGCGCCGGCCGGCAGCATGACCCACACGGCACGTGGTTTGGCCAGGCCTGCAACCAGTGCCGGCAAATCGGCAACGCCCGTGGAGCCCTCGGCGACCAGGTTATCGATGAAAGCGGTATTGCGGTCGAAAACAACGGTGGTGTGACCGTTGAGCATCAGACGCCGCGCAATATTGCCGCCCATACGGCCCAGTCCAATAATCCCGAGTTGCATGTGCTGATGCTCCTTACTACAAATAATGTGTGTCAAAAGGTATAGCCCAACGCGACTAATGGAGGTTAGTCCAGAGCGTCGGGATGAAGTTTCCGGGCATTGTGCCCGATCCAGACAGATAACGTCGGGAATCGTGCCGAAGACACACCGACCATGGAAAATAAAAAAGTTCCATTCATGGGCAAAAGAAAACAAAATTGGTGCCGATAGTAAGTCAGCGCCTCAGAACGGGGGCTACTTACAGTTGAGACACACCATTTGCGAGGTGAGCAATGGGCACAGTACACACAGCAATGCCGCCACAAACCCTGTACGTCACGATTCGTCGCGATGAATTGCGTCAGTTGAAAGACGAGCGCGACCAATTGAAGCAGGAGTTGGCGCAATTGCGTGCGTTGACTCAGGGTGCTCAGCCCAAGCCGCTGCCGGTTGTTCAGCGTCACCCGCACGCCTGATCCACCCCGGCTGTTTTCGGGAGCAGCCGACGCTGTTCCCGACACGATGCACCTCTGGCCGCGTCTGCACAGACAAGAACGGCGATTAACAAAACTTTCACATTCCCTTCGTGATACTGCGCCGCATTCTGGCCGTACCTGCGCGTGCGGCATCCGTTCGTCGGCTTCATGGATGTTCCGGCGGTAGTTGTAACGAGTAAGCTGGAGCGCCAAATGGCATTGTTCAAACGCAGCAAAACGACTGCGGCAGGTTTCGATTGGGCCGGTTTCATCTGGCTGTTTGTGTTCTTCTGGTACTTCTCCGGCATTACCCAACTGCTGATTCAAATAACGGGCACCTCCGGTTTCACGGGGTTTCGCCAAGCGTTCGTGATGAGCGCAATCTGGCTGGCGCCGATGCTGCTGTTCCCCAAGCGTACCAAGCTACTTGCCGCCCTTATTGGCGTAGTGCTGTGGGCCTGCTCGATGGCCAGCCTGGGTTACTTCTTCATCTATCAGCAGGAATTCTCCCAGAGCGTCATCTTCATCATGTTCGAGTCGAACGTGTCTGAAGCCGGCGAGTACATGACTCAGTACTTTGCCTGGTGGATGGTGGCGGCGTTCCTCGCGCATACCGCATTCGCCTGGTTCCTGTGGACTCGCTTGCGCCCGGTGTACATGCCCCGTGGCCGCGCAATGGTCGCTGCCGCGGCTATCGTGATCGCTGTTGTCGGTTATCCGCTGGTCAAGCAAACGCTGCGCATGGGTACCTTCGCTCAAGGCTTCGAGAAATTCGAAACCCGTATCGAGCCGGCGGTGCCATGGCAAATGGCTGTGGCTTACCACCGTTATCTCGACACCCTGGAAGACATGCAGGGCATGCTGCACAGCGCGAGCAAGATCCCGCCGCTGCATAACCTCAAGGACGCCGGGGCCGAGCAGCCGTCGACGCTCGTGCTGGTGATCGGCGAGTCGACCAACCGTCAGCGCATGAGCCTGTACGGCTACCCGCGTAACACCACGCCGGAACTGGACAAACTCAAGGATCAACTGGCGGTGTTCGACAACGTCGTCACCCCTCGCCCGTACACCATCGAGGCGTTGCAGCAGGTACTGACTTTCGCTGACGAAGAAAACCCGGACCTGTATCTGTCCACGCCATCGTTGGTCAGCATGATGAAACAGGCGGGTTACAAGACCTTCTGGATCACCAACCAGCAGACCATGACCAAGCGCAACACCATGCTCACGACCTTCTCCGAACAGGCCGACGAGCAGGTGTACCTGAACAACAACCGCAACCAGAACGCCGCCCAGTACGACGGCGACGTGATTGAGCCGTTCAACAAGGCTCTGACCGACGCGGCGCCGCGCAAGCTGATCGTCGTGCATTTGCTCGGTACTCACATGAGTTACCAGTACCGTTATCCGCCGACTTTCGACAAGTTCAAGGATCGCAACGGTGTACCGCCGGGTGTGCGTGACGATCAGGTCCCGACTTACAACAGCTATGACAACGCCGTGCTGTACAACGACTTTGTCGTTTCGAGCCTGATCAAGGATTACGCCAAATCCGATCCGAATGGCTTCCTGCTGTATCTCTCGGACCACGGCGAAGACGTGTTCGACTCGGTCGGCCACAACACCTTGGGCCGTAACGAAAGCAAACCGACCGCGCCGATGTACACCATTCCGTTCATGGCCTGGGCTTCGCCGAAATGGCGCGAAAACCATGACTGGAACCTGGCAGGTGACTTGCAGCGACCGTACAGCAGCTCGCATTTGATCCACACCTGGGCAGACCTGGCCGGTTTGAGCTTCGACGAACTCGACCGCAGCAAAAGCGTGGTCAGCGACAGCTTCAAGGTTCGTCCACTGCTGATCGGCGATCCGTATCAAACTGCACAACGGGCGCTGATCGATTTCAGCCTGATGAAGCCCAAGCCCGTCGCGGGCGCAGAGCCGAAAGTCGTACAACAGTGACATCGAAAAGGGGCCGAAACGGGCCCCTTTTTTATGCCTGCAACATCTTCAAATGAAAGTATTTCGCGTTTGATACTAAATCGCAGTGCCTCGCTTCGTCTTTGAACAAACGGATTTTTTCCCCTCGAAGACAAGGAGTCGGCTGCGATGTTCGCGCCCATCACCCGTTCCATGACCCTCACCCTCGGCCTCTGCGGAGCCGCCCTGAGCACTGACTTACTGGCTGAATCCGAAGTCGAAAAACCACCGGAGCCCACCGCCCCGGCTATGCAATTGGAACCAACCAACATCTCCGCCCAAGGCCTGGGCACCACCACTGAAAACTCCCACGCTTACACTACCGGCGCAATGAACACCGCCACGCGGATGAACCTGTCGATCAAGGAAACGCCGCAATCGGTGTCTGTGGTCACCCGCCAGCAGATGGATGATTTCAAGCTCGGTACATTGTCCGAAGCCATGAGCCAGACCACTGGCGTGGTGGTGCAGCACCTCGACTCGGACCGGGTCGGCTATTCGTCCCGGGGTTATTCGATCAACAATTTCCAGATCGACGGGATGCTCAACACGTTCGACCGGATGAAATCCGACGCCGACACCATCATCTATGACCGCATCGAAGTGGTACGCGGCGCCACCGGCCTGACAACGGGCGCGGGCGATCCGTCGGCGACCATCAACATGGTGCGCAAACGTCCGACGGCCCAACTTCAGGCGCTGGCCGGGGTCAGCGGTGGCAGTTACGACGATTACTACAGTTACGTGGATGTCGGTGGGCCGCTGGCCTTCGATGGCCGTTTGCGCGGGCGCACCGTGCTGGCTTATCGCGACAGCCAGTCGTTTCGCGACAAGTACGCGCTGCAACGGGAAGTCGGCTACGGCATTCTTGAGGCCGACTTGACCGATTCCACGGTGCTCGCCGTGGGTTATGACTATCAGGACAAACAGGTGCAAGGTTCGGCCTGGGGCACCGTGCCTTACTGGAACGCCGACGGCGGCAAGGCCGGACTTGGCCGCTCGACCAATATGGCGACTGCCTGGAGTTCGTGGCCGCTCAAGGATAAAACCGCTTTCGCCACCCTTGATCAGGCACTGGCGGGTGGCTGGCACCTGAAAGCGGCCTACACCCATCGCCAAAGCGATATCGACGGCAAGGTCTACTATGGCGGCGAAGGTTTTCCCGACGCAGACCGCAGCGGCATGGTCGCCTACACCTCGCACATGGTCGGCACGCAGAAAATGGACGTCTATGACTTCAATCTTTCCGGCCCCTATTCGCTGCTTGGTCGCGAGCACGAAATGATGTTCGGTTATGGCGAAGCCGAGCACCGCTCCTACTCCCCCAAGTCCGTCAACGGACCGCGTGCCGCGGGTTACGGCAGCATCCGCGACTGGAAGTACATGGGCGATATCGCCAAGTTCCCTGACACCGTCACCGGGCTGACCGGCTCAAGGGGCAGCACGCGGCAGAAGGCCGGCTATATCGCCACGCGGCTGAGCTTGACCGATCAATTGCACGCCGTGATCGGCAGCCGCTACGGCAGTTGGGAAGGCGAAAATGCCGATTACACCTATGACAAAAGCCTGCAATTGACCCGAGTAGAAACCACCCGCCAGCAACAAAATGACGTCTGGACACCCTACGCCGGCCTGCTCTACGACCTGACGCCGGAATACACCGCTTACGTCAGCTACACCGATATTTTCAAACCGCAGAGCAACCGCGACAGCAGCCGCAACTACCTCGATCCGGTCGTCGGCAGCAACTACGAAGTGGGTCTCAAAGGCAGTTTGCTGGAAGAGCGACTCAACGTCGCCACGGCGCTGTTCTGGAGCAAGCAGGACAACGTTGCCGAGGTCGACAATTCGGTGCCGCCAGATCCGGTCACCCGCGAACAGTTCTACAAGTCCGGCGGCAAAGGCAACAAGGTCAGCGGTTTCGAAGCCGAGGTTTCAGGCGAAATCAGCAACGGCTGGAACATGACCGCCGGCTACACCTACACCCACTCGGCCAACGGTGAGCAGCAACGCACCAATGAAAACCAGCCGCTGAACATGCTGCGGGTGTCCACGGCGTATCGTTTGCCGGGCGAATGGCAGGCATTGACTGTAGGCGGTGCAGTGAACTGGCAGAGCCGTATTTTCGGCGATTCGAATCGCCCGGTCGGCCGCGATGCCGAGGGTGAGTTCATCACCGAAAATACCAAGATTCACCAGGGTGCCTACACCGTGGTCAAGTTGATGTCGCGTTATGCCATCGACAAAAACCTTTCGGCCTCGCTGAACGTCGACAACCTGTTCGACAAGAAGTACTACGAGAACGTCGGCTTCTACAACGGCGTGTACTGGGGCGATCCGCGCACGGTGACGGTGAGCCTGGACTGGAAGCTCTGACACGGCGCCTGACATTGCCCTGCTGACACAGGAAATTGTGCTGAAGGGCTTTAGCTGTGGCGAGGGCATTTATCCCCGTTGGGTCGCGAAGCGGCCCCTGCTTTTAAAAGCAAAAGCAGGGGACTGCTGCGCAGTCCAACGGGGATAAATCCCCTCGCCACAGGTATGGCACGCAATCAAAGGGTGTTAACCCCGAGTTAATTCGCTCGGCACAGACTTGCCTCCGAGGTCTGCTTCATGGACGAACGGCTCCGACTAAATCAGTAGGAGGCACCATGAAAATCACCACCGCAATTCTTGCCGGGCTACTCGCCCTCAGTTCCGCCAGCGCTTTCGCTGAAGGTGGCGCCGAACGCATGCGTTATTACTTCGACAACTTCCCGGTCCACAGCGCGCAAAGCAAGCAGGCGAGCGACGCCAGCGGGAAAGAGATTCGGGTTCCCGTCGATCAGACGGCGCAAGTGACCGAGTCCTACCGTAACTGAGTTTTCACAGAGCAACCGATGAACCTCCCACGGCTGTGCTCCGGCCTGAGAGATGACAGTTTGGCGCCCTTTTCGGGCGCCTTTTTTTATGCCTGAAGGTCTTTGATCCAGAACAGCATGCGCCCGTGATCCGGGTTGAACATGCCCGGTGCGAAGCCGAATTTACGGTAGGAGCTTTGTGCCACGGCGTTACCCTCCAGCACTTCGAGGGTGATCTTGCAGCAGCCGCGCTGGCGGGAGATTTCCTCGACCTTGCGGAGCATTTTCTGGCTCAATCCCAAACCGCGAAACTTGCTCATCACCGCCACATCGTGGACGTTGACCAAGGGTTTGCAGGCGAACGTGGAAAACCCCTCAAAGCAGTTCACCAGCCCTGCCGGCTCGCCGCCGACAAACGCCAGTACACTGAAGGCGTGTGGTCGGCGCGCCAGCTCTTCGGGCAGACGTCGCAGTAACTCAGGGTCAATCGGCTGCTCGCCGCCCATCGGGTCTTCTGCATAGTGATTGAGCACAACACCGATGGCCTCGGCATGCAGTGGATTGGTGTAACTGGCTTGAAGCACAAGAATTTCTGCGGAATCCATTTCCATCCCCGAACACAAAAGCCCCGGCGCGCAAAGTGCTTGCTGAAAGGCTCCATTGACCTTAGCGCGAGCGCGGCCCGGCCGACAACCCACGGGGAAAGCAATCTTTTGATCCTGTTGGATCAATGCCCCCAGATCAGCTCTTCGGTCCAGCCCAGTTCAGCAAAGTCGCGGGCGCGTAAACCAGCCTCGCCCACACAGAAAAACTCATCGAGTTGCGGCGGTTTCACAGCGGTATCGCTGAGCATCGCGTGCACTTGCCCACGATGATGAATCTGATGCTCGAACAGGTGCGAAAGCATGCGCAAGCGACTGTCGTGCTGCGGCGTTTCGCGGGCGATGGTGACGAGCCGGCCCAGATCGGCATCGCGCAATTGTTCGCAATAAGCGATCAGCCGGCGATCGACATGCGCTTGTTCGTCACGCAATGGAAGAGGGTCGGTAAAGGGTTCGTCGGCGTTGAAAAACACGTAGCAGTCCGGATGCGGTTCGTCCCCGCGCAGTTCGCGTTCCAGCGCATCCACGTAGAACCAGTCACAGGTGAGGATGTGATTGAGTGTCAGCCGGATGCTCGGAAAAAAGCTCACCCGAGCGGCCGCCAGGTCGCTGTCGCCGAGTTGCGTCCAGGCCTTGGCCAGTCGGTGATTGGCCCAGGCGTTTTGATACGCCATGGTCAGTAGATGATGGGACAGCGGCTGGTTCATGTGGGCGCCCTCTTCTTTCAAGCCTCGGCAAAGCGCTGCAATTGCATCTCTTGCAAGCGGCTGAGGGTGCGGCGGAACGGGAATTCCAGGTAGCCTTCGGTGTAGAGCGCCTCCATCGGTACATGTGCCTCGATGTACAGCGGCACCTTGCGGTCGTAGCACTCGTCGACCAACGCAATAAAGCGCCGAACGCCATCGTCGTGCACCGACAACTGCGGCAATTCACGATCCCCGGCCACCACTTGCGCGGAGCCGTCTTCGGTACCGCGAGCGATGCGCCCTTCGCGCTTCTGGGCACTTAGATTCGGCACGTCGCTCAACAGAATAGCCCGGTAGGTGTCGCACAGCGCGATGAAATCCATGGCGGCGAACGGTTGCTCGCACAGGTCGGCGTAACGACACCAGAGCACGGTCTGACTGGCCTGCACCACATTCAGCACTCGATGACCAACCGGCACCGGCTCAGCGCTGGCCGATTGCCCGGCCGTCAACGTTTGAAAGACCTCGTCCAGCGCACTGGCGCCTTCGGCAGTGGCGATAAAGTAGCGCTGGTGGATCGCGCCCGGATGCAGGCGATGATCCTCGGCGCCATTCACCCCAATCACCTGCATATGCGCCTTGATCGCGGCAATCGCCGGGACAAAACGGTCGCGATTGAAGCCATCGGCGTACAAATCATCCGGCGGCAAGTTGGAGGTACAGACCACGACCACGCCTTCGTCGAACATCACCTGGAACAGTCGCCCGAGAATGATCGCATCGCCTATGTCGTTGACGAACAGTTCGTCGAAGCACAACACCCGCACTTCGCTTGCAAGCTCTTTAGCAAGCGCTCGCAGTGGATCGGCGATGCCGGTCAACTGGAACGAACGCTGGTGCACCCAGCCCATGAAATGATGGAAGTGTTGGCGCCGCGCCGGCACTCGCAAGCTTTGATAGAACTGATCCATCAGCCACGTCTTGCCGCGCCCGACCGGCCCCCACAAGTACACGCCGCAGACCGAACGGGCACCGGCGTGCAAGGCTTCGTGGCATTTTTGCAGCGCCCATACGGCGTGCTCCTGAGCTTCATCCTGGATGAAACCCTTATGCTCAATGGCATGCTGCCAGGCGTTTAGCGGAGAGTCGAAAGTCATGCGCGGCAGTATGCCACGGCGCCCAAACCCCGTGTAGAAGCGGCCGAAGGCTGCAATCTTTTGATCCTGGCTATGAAAACCGCCCACACCCAATAAAACCTGACCTTTCAGGCAGTTTTATTGCGTTGCCCTCGCCGCCCTCTTCCGGCATCCTGCGCCTCCATTTTCTGACCCGGCCCCGCCTCACGGCGCGCAAATCACCATGACCGCCTCTGAAAAAGTCCCGCGCAACAACGATCTGATCTACGGCCTCAACGATCGCCCGCACCTCACCGCCACTGTGTTTGCTGCGCTGCAACACGTTTTGGCGAGTTTCGTCGGCATCATCACCCCGACCCTGATCATGGGCGGCGCCCTCGGTCTGCAAAGCGAAATCCCCTACCTGATCAGCATGGCGCTGTTCGTCTCAGGCTTGGGCACGTTCGTTCAGGCCAAGCGTTTCGGCCCGGTGGGCTCTGGTTTGTTGTGCCTGCAAGGCACGAGTTTTTCCTTTATCAGCGTGATTCTCAGTGCCGGGTTTATGGTCAAGGCTCGCGGTGGCGGCACGGATGAAATCCTCTCGACGATCTTCGGCGTGTGCTTTTTCGCTGCGTTCATTGAAGTCGCGCTGAGCCAGTTCATCGGCAAACTGCGCATGCTGATTACCCCGGTGGTGACCGGCACGATTATCACGCTGATGGGCCTGTCGCTAATCAAAGTGGCGATGACCGACATCGCCGGCGGTTTCGGTGCGGCGGATCTGGGCGGCGCCAGCCATTTGTTTCTGGCGGCACTGGTGCTCGGCACCATCGTGGTGTTGAACCGGGTCGACGTGCCGTTCCTGCGTCTGGGTGCGATTGTCATCGGCCTGACCCTCGGCTACGTGGTTGCGTGGCTGATGGGCACCGTGGACTTCGCCAACCTGCCCGACGTGCCGGTGGTCAGCGTGCCGGTGCCGTTCAAGTACGGCTTCAATTTCGACTGGGTGGCGTTTGTGCCCATCGCGGTAATTTTCCTCGTCTCGCCGCTGGAAGCTGCCGGTGACCTGACTGCCAATTCGATGATTTCCCGGCAACCGGTCAAAGGCCCGTTGTACATCCGCCGGATCAAGTCCGGTTTGCTCGCTGATGGTCTCAACTCGGCGATGGCAGCGGTGTTCAACAGCATGCCGATGGTGACCTTTGCGCAGAACAACGGCGTGATTCAGCTCACCGGCGTGGCCAGCCGTTACGTCGCCTTCTTCATTGCCGGCCTGCTGGTGCTGTTGGGGCTGTTCCCGATGATTGGCGCGGTACTGCAATTGATGCCAAAACCCGTGCTGGGTGGCGCTGAACTGGTGATGTTCGGCACCGTAGCCGTGGCCGGGATCAAGATCCTCGCCGAGGCTGGCCTGCATCGGCGCAACATGTTGATCGTGGCCATCTCCCTGGGCATGGGCCTGGGCATCGCCGCCGTGCCGGAAGTCCTGCGCGAACTGCCCCAGGCACTGCGAAACATCTTCGAATCGCCGATCACCGTGGGGGCGTTGTGCGCTATCGTGCTGAACATCTTCCTGCCGGAAGAGTTCATCGAACTTGAGGAAGACGATTTCGATCCGGAAGCCTCTATCCTGCAAGTCATGGAGAACCCGGATGTCCTGGCCAAGGCTGAACCTGCCTCGCCGGCGGCTGTCGCACAGTTGAACCGCTAAAAGCTGCGCCTGCGAAAAAGGGCTGAGCCGGCAATCGGTTCAGCCCTTTTTTGTTGAGAGATTATTTATGCGCCGTTTGCACGCCGTCATCCTGTCACTACTTCTGCTATCGCTCAGTGCCTGCGCGCTGTTTCCCAATCGTGACCAGGTCAACATCAACGTCGTCGGCATCGAACCGCTGACCAGCCAGGACTTGGAAGTGCGTTTTGCGATCAAACTGCGGGTGCAGAACCCCAACGAAACTGCCATTGACTACAACGGCATCGCCCTGGACCTGCAGGTCAACGGCCATGCGCTGGCCTCGGGCGTGAGCGACCAGCGCGGGACGATCGCGCGTTTTTCCGAAACCGTGGTCACCGTCCCGGTCAGCGTTTCCGCGTTCTCGGTGCTGCGCCAGACCCTCGGTCTGAGCCAGACACAAACCCTCGACAACCTGCCCTACGTGCTGCGCGGCAAACTCGCCGGCGGACTGTTCGGCACCATGCGCTTTGTCGACAGCGGCACACTCAGCCTGCCCAAGGCCCGCGCCGCCACCTGGTAAACATTCGATGGCCTCGCCGGGGAATCTGGGAAATCACCCGCGCGGAATGGCTGCGAACTCAACACTGACCCTAAACCCTAAACCCTGTGGGAGCTGGCTTGCCAGCGATTAGGCCTTGTCAGTCGACATCATTGTTGCCTGACCCACCGCCATCGCTGGCAAGCCAGCTCCCACAGGTATGTTTTGAAAGCGGCCTTACTTCGCCGCCATCAAGCGGTTGACCTCACTGCGCACCATGTTGGCGAACTCCGGCGGCGACATGCCGTCGAGCTCCGAACGGACCCATTCGGCCCATTTGCCCTTGCGCTTGGCACGCTCGCCGAACAACCGTGCAGCTTCGCCCTTGGCCTTGCCCAGATTACTTTGCCAGAGGTCGAACAGACGGGATTTCTCGTCTTCCAGCGCGGCGCGCTCTGCGAGGGGTTTGTCGGCCAGATTGAAACTCATGGGGAATTATCCTGCTGCGTAAATTGCCGACATCTTACACGCTCGACGGAAATCTCCCGCGCAGGTTTTTGATTCTGGCCTAAATTCAGTGCAACTTTTCACAAAGTTCCACACTCCATTAATCACTGTCCATTCAACCGCAAGGAGTCACCCAATGGCCCGCAAATCCGCCGTGCAAGCCGCCCAGGATCAAATCAAGGATCAAGCTTTCAGCGACCTTCAGGCGCTGATCGAAGAGTCCGACAAACTGCTCAAGAGCAGCGCCTCACTGGTTGGCGAAGAAGCGGAAACCCTGCGCGGACAAATCGCGCTGAAGCTGCAACAGGCGCTGGATTCGGTTTCCAGCGCACGTGAGCGTACCAAACCCGCTGTCGAAGCCACCGAAAGCTACATCGGCGGCCATCCTTGGCAGACCGTAGCGATTTCTGCCGGTTTTGGTCTGGTGGTAGGTTTGCTGCTGGGGCGTCGCTAAGCAAAAACGCTGTTTGAGCAGCCAAGTCTTTACTTAAGTAGAAACCAATTGTGCTGAGGGGATTTATGTGGAGAGGGGATTTATCCCCGTTGGGTCGCGAAGCGGCCCCCACTTTTGAATCAAAAGAAGGGGCCTGCTGCGCAGTCCAACGGGGATAAATCCCCTCGCCACATAAATCCCCTCACCACACTCAATTATCTGCCAGTTCCCTAAGCTCAATGACCTGCCAGATCCTTCAATTGCATCAACGTCTGCTCATCCAGCACGATTCCCTCCGCCAGTGACCTGGCACGTTGCAAATGCCGACGGTCCCCCGGCAATCGCTTGAGCCCTGCCCCATGCATCTGTCGCACCAGTTCCTCACTGCGCTCGGCAAAACTCTGCCCGGCCGCCTTGCTCGGATCAATGACAATCAGCAACTGCCCGGTCCACGGTGTTTTCGCGCCGGGATGGTTTGACCAGTCAAACTCGAAAGAAAAATTCCCACCGGTCAGCGCCGCCGCCAGCAACTCCACCATCATCGACAGCGCCGAACCCTTGTGGCCGCCAAACGGCAATAACGCCCCACCTTCAAGAATCGCCTTGGGGTCCTGGGTCGGCTGGCCGAGACTGTCGACACCCGTGCCCGCTGGCACCTTTTCACCTTTACGCGCAGCGATCTGCACGTCGCCATGGGCGATGGCACTGGTGGCCAGGTCGAAAACAATCGGCGCCGCACCGGCGCGTGGTGCGGCGAAGGCGATCGGATTAGTGCCGAACAATGGCCGATCGGCGCCGTGAGGCACCACGCAGGTGATGCTGTTGACCACACTCAGTGCCACCAGACCTTCCTCGGCGAAGGGCTCGACATCCGGCCACAGCGCGGCAAAGTGATGGGAATTGCGAATGGCCAACACGGCGATACCAGCATGACGCGCCTTCTCAACCAGCAATGGTCGCGCAGCTGCAAGCGCAGGCTGGGCGAAACCGTTGCCGGCATCGACACGCACGAAACCCGCGGCGACGTCTTCGACCTGTGGCACGGCGTGGCCGTTGACCCAGCCACTTTTCAGGGTCGAGACATAACCGGGAATACGGAACACGCCATGGCTGTGGGCGCCATCACGTTCAGCGTTGGCGCAGTTGGCGGCCAGCACCTGAGCCACCTCGGTGGAGGTGCCATGGCGCAGGAAAATCGTTTCGAGCAATCGGGTCAGCGCTTCGAGTGAAATCGCGGACGCAGACACAGGCTTTGCACAATCGTGTGGCGCAGACATCTGAAGCTCCAGAATAATTATTGGAGGGAACACCAGCGTACGGACAACTTGCGTACCGATTAACCACGCCGGACCGGTGCTCTGTCAACCCTTCGACGGCCATCGCACAAATGCTTGAAAACCCGGTGATGCGATAACTATCTACCACCTTGGCATCCGCCACGACTCTTACTCTTGGGCCTCACTCTTCGCGCCGAACGCGCCATACCGAGACTCAATGATGAATGAGCCTGCATCCCCACTGCTTTTCCCCGAAACCCTGAATTCACATGGCCTGTGGGCAAAACTGGGCAAAACTCATAACCTGAACGGCAAGGACTTTACCTGGCTGGCCCATGTAACACTGGCGACGCACGCTCTACGCAGCACGCAAACCCCACCGATGATCGCCGAAAGCATCCAAATCCACGCCGGCACGGCGCCATCGGTAAAACTGCCCGGCTGTTTTGTCCTCAGTGAAACCCCCGACGACAAGGGCGCGATCCTCTACACGCCGTACGATGGCATCAAGAAATACTCAAGCCTTGCGACCCTGAAAACCCTGCTTGAAAAACGTGTGAAGGACGCCGAGGAAGAAGATCCACTACTGGCATTTCTTTCGCTCGCCCAGCGCAGAGAGATTAGTGAGCAGACCCAGCGCACCCTGACGTATCAGATGATCGAAGGCGACATCTTCGATACCCAGGAGGCCGATATTCTCGCCGGTCAGCAATTGAACGCGCAGGCCATGCTTGACGAGTTGAAGCGGTTGCCGGCGCTCACATCGATGCTGGAAAGGATGCTTGATGATCTGCTGAACATCCGCTTGCCAAACATCAAACAGGCACTCACCCGCGTCAACTTCTACACCGACACCCCTGTCGACAGCAGCTCTGCCGCATCGACTGCGCAGTCGGTCAGACACTGGCACGACTCGATAAGCCTGAGTGACGCGGTGTTGATGTTTTACCGAAACCAGGGTTGGCCGGCGGATCAGTTGCATGAGTTTTCCAACCCCAAGCGTGCGCCGTTCGATCGCGATCAAACCATTTGGGAAGACGCGCTGAACAAGGTAGCTGGCAAACTTGAGGTGTTGCTGTTTGAGCAACTGCAACGTTATTGGGACGCGCCCGCCCAGTCGGGAGCGTCACGCGACGCATTTTTCGCTGCGGCACTGGAAGAGCAGGCCCGCGCCGATCTGATGATCAAACGCGAAACCGGCATCATCAACGCTGACAAGTTCGCCGTCCTGCATCAGATGATTCGGCCCGACGCGTTGCCGGCCGGTCGCCCAACCATCGAAAACGTGCGGCTGTGGGAATACGAGCCCGACTATGTCGAGTTGGCGGGCTCGTTGATGATCAGCCATACCGACGCCTGTCTTTACACCCCGACCCAGGGCTTGCAGGTACTCAAGGATTACGCCGACCTGCGAGACACCGTGTTGAGCAAGTTCGGCGCCCCCGGCCATGAGGACGAATTCTATGGCTTGTTGAGCATGCAAGAGCGCAATCGGTTTGTTGGCTTAAATCGGACAAACGTGACGGGCGAGAGTATCGGCGGCGAACCCTTCAAAGTGCTGTGCGAGGCAATTATCACCAAGCAACGGCAGAACATCGCCTACGCCTTGCAGGTGTTTCGCCACAGCGAGGGCGCCGTCGACATTCATTCTTTGTTCGACAAGGCCCTGGATATCCGAGCCATGCTGCATGAGCGGTTGCTGAGGCTGGATGCCGGTGAGCGCTGGTCCACCAGGCCAGTGTTGACTGGCGTTCAACAACCTTCGGCGGTGCTGGCACACAAGGCAACAGAGATTGCGAATTTATGTGATCTCGAAGATGCGGTGATCACCGGCTCGTTCAGAGGCCAGCCGATCGCCACCGGAGCAGAGCAACGCCCTTATATCGAAAACATGAAAAGTCGACTGGCCAACGTGCTGGTCAGCGGTGTGACCCAAGAGGCGCATTTGCGAGTGTTGAGTGGCTCGTTCAAAGCCGCCGAGCAGGCGATTGTCGAAACCGTGTTCAATTGCGATCAGGCCAGCCGCCATGATCGGCCCTCACTCAATGGCTTCCAGCCTGATGCCTGGTCACTCACCCTCGAGAGCCCCGGTCTGAAGGGCGCATTGTCACTGGCTCACTGCGTTTTACTGACCGAACGTGGAGGCCTCGACGACGCGCATTCGGGCCGAATTATTCTATGGACTCCCGCGCTGGGCCTGGAAGTCTTTAGCAGTATTGCCGTCGCGCGACTTGCGCTGGAGCGAAGGCTAAAGGACAAGGTTGAGCGTCTGTCACTGCTGCAAAACCTTCTGCCGCAAGAGCGTCGGTTCCATAAGGAGTACACGTTGGGTGGCTTGCGGTTGATCGAGGACAATGTGCTGCTCGACCGCGTGCAATCAGGCATCGAGCACTTTCTCGCACGTTGCCAACAGCTTCGCGAGCACATAAAAGACCCGGCCAGACTGAAGGCGGCGCTGCACATTCTCGTAAAAACGCCGATTGATACGAATCTGCTACGAACCATTTATCTGGCAAAAGCCATCAACCAACAACAGTCACTTCCCGCCTGGCTCGGCATGGCGCCGGTAGAAGAGCAGCAGCTACACCTCGAACTGCTGGAGCAATGGCGCCACAGCGTTGTTGGCCACAAGGACTACCTCAGTGACCTACCCTCTCTGCCCGACTATGTGAACCAGAGTTTGAAGTCATTGCTCGATAGCCGGTTTCCAGGCAGCCAACTCGATCCGGACAACATCGAGATCACCCCCAATCTGGCGCTGGCCGGCCCCCCTCGCACGCTTACCGAATTTGCGTTGAACCACATTAATATCGGACAGGGTACCGGGTTCAAAGTCGCCTCGAAAACCTTCAAGCGATTACCGGCAGGTCTGGATCAAAACGCCGTTCGGCAACTTTTGCTTTCACTGGCCATACCCACGACGTTCGCTACAAAAATCACTGATGCGTTCTCGGCTGGCAATGCGCAAGCCGCTGAGCGCAAACAGCGCTTCTATCGCCAGATACCCTGGCAACTGCTGCAACATGCACAGGGCTTGAAAATGCAACAACAGTTATCCAGCAACGCGTTCGATAACCTCTTCCAGGTGCTGGACATGCCGGATGACATCGCACGCAATATCGTCGAGGGGGCTCACGCCATTGTTTATCCGTTGTCGTTGATAAAAACGGCCGGGGCAACTGCTGTAGAAGCCGTGGGTCTGTATATCGTCAGCCCGGGCAGCGGTCACAAGGGGCCACTGGTCGTGTATGCCCCGTATGGCGAACAAATTTTCCGCGAGTTCACGGACGAGGCAAGCGTAGTCGCCGCCATCAATAAGCCCGGAAGTTTCCAGGACCTGGTGATTCGCCGATTGCCGCAGGCACAGCAGTCGGTGTTTGCGGCGCTGTTTAAGTCGACCTACGGCGAGACCAGTGAGATAACCCTGGCCAGCGTCCCCATCACCGGCAACGTATTGCACAGGTTTTTCACAGACAACCTCAAGCTGCTGCCGCATTTTTTGAAATGCCAATCGCAGAGTAACGCCCACGCCGATTGGGAGACGGCCAAAGTCCTGTTCAAACGTGGTATCAGCCTAAGTGCAGGCCTGCTCCCGGGCAAACTGTCCTATTTTTCGTTTCTCTGGCAGGCATACAAAGACTTCAAACATTCGGCCGAAGGCTTGCAGGATCATCACTGGTCGCGAGCCTTGAAGTCATTCATTTCCGGGGCGGCGCAAATGATCTCTCTGGGACGCCTGAAACTGGAGGGTGCCGTGGAAACGCACGTCACTGACACCGCGCCGCGCCTTCCAGCGCTGGCGGCCCCAACCTGGTCGCAAATCAGACCGACCTCGCCCCTGCGCACCGAGTTACAGCCCTTTGAAGCAATGGATGTCGCGCTAAAGGATCTCAAGCACGATGCACAGACTGGCACGTACGAGGACCTGATCAGCAAGCGCATCTATACGGCAATTGCCGGCAAGGTAAATCGCATCGAACAGCCCGGGATTGTCTGGCAGATCGTCAACGATCAGATACCCGGCCCGTCTTTGATAGCGAGTGGATCGCGTCTGTTACTGGCACCCGACCGGCACGCGGTTCATTACGGTAAGGTCATGTCGACCTTGTACCCGCGGTACGATGTAGAGACCACCCGTAGGGCTTTGTTGAACATCGAAGCGATTGGCATGCAGGAGATCCAACGCCTTTATCCCCATAAAGCCCAGCAGATTCAACAGGCGGTCGACCTTGCGCGCTTTTATGCATTCAACAGCCTGCACAACCTGGCCCAACTGAAGGCCAATGTGCCTGGGAGCCGTCTGGATGGTTTTTTCAAGGCTTTTTTTGGTGTAACAAGGGTCGATAACAATTTGTTGAGCAAAGTGTACAAGGCAATCGTACCCGTCTGCGACGCACTGGTGGACCCCAACGACGATCTGATGAATACGGAACGTTTTGTGGTGGGCTCCAATTCTGGTGAAGACGCCGTTGCCGCATTCGTGCTAATCAAGGACGACCGTAAAATGGTGCATTTCACCGAGCTGTTCTTTGATCCCGAACTGGATTACTACAAAGGAAACTTGACTGAATCTTTTGACATCGACGGTCACGCTCAGGCATCAACACTGATTCACGAATTCTCCCATCAGTTCTCGCAAACAGAAGACTTCGCCTTACTGGAGGCGCGGCGTCCATTTCCTGATCTGATAAACACCATCACAGGCTTCGGTCAGATCCTCAGGGATGCGCTGGAGGAGTTTCAGAATACTGCCCTGTCACTGCGCACGCCCCGAGAGCAGCTGTTTGCACGCTGGAGTAAACGCCGCAGCGAGTTTGTCGATTTTGACGAACTTGAGCACGGCAAACACCTCAGCAAAGCGGTACTGAGGCTGACAGGCAGTCCCACCATCGATGACGCGCGCAATGCTTTCTACGACCGAGTCTCTGTGGATGCGCGTATCGACATCATCCTGCACAATGCCGATTCACTCGCACGACTGATCTGTGAGATGGGCCGGCAACTCGACCCGGTGCCCGCGCCCTGAGGCGCCTGAGTGAAAAATAAGTTCAACTTTGATGGGTAAATGCCATGACTGATGTTCTCGGCAACTTCCCGTCAAGGTTAGAATGTGCGAAATCAGGATGAGTCAATGACCCAAGACACTCTATCGGAAGCCGAATACGATGCGATCACCGATGCCGCCGCGCATTGGTGCATGCGTTTGCACGCCGCCGACTGCACGGAGGAAGAGCGTCGCGCATTCCAGCAATGGCACGATGCTTATCCCCTGCATGCGTTCGAGTACGAAGCCATGCTGGAAATCTGGGACGTTGCCGGACTCCTGCCGCGCCCGGAAACGGCGTTGGTCGTACCGACTGCTCGGCCTTCCCGTCCTTGGCGCCGATACGCGATAGCAGCCGGAATCTGCGCGCTCGCACTGCCGCTGACGGCTTACACCGGCTGGAATCTCGGCTGGCTGCCCAACAGTTATGAGCATTTTGCCGCCAGCGACAATGTGCGCAAGGTGACGCTCAGTGACGGCAGCCAACTCGAACTGAACCTCAACACGGATCTGACCTTCAGCAACTACAAGGACGAACGCCGCGTCACCCTGAGTAAAGGTGAGGCGTTCTTTACCGTCAGTCACGACACCTCGCATCCGTTTGTCGTCCGTGCAGGCGAAGGCAGGATCCGGGTAACCGGCACGCGGTTCAACGTCTGGATGTATGAGGATCAAGTGCGGGTGAACCTGATCGCAGGTTCGGTGCTGGTCAGCAGTAATCGCCAATTGCCGGGCGATGGCTTGCGGCTCGAACCGTCCATGCAGGCGCGTTACAAACCGGGCGACTACATGCCGCAGATCAGCCAGACCTACCCCAACGACGCCTCGCTGGCTTGGCGCAGCGGGAAACTGGTGCTGGACAATTTGTCGCTTAATGAAGCTTTGCCGCTGATCAATCGCTACCTGGAAAAACCGTTGATGCTCGCCGACAACAGCACCGGCGCGATTCGGCTGGGCGGCATTTACAACATCAAAGAGCTCAATAACCTGGCCAACTCCCTGCCCAAGGTCCTGCCCGTCTACCTGACGCGCAACAAGGAAGGCAGCCCGGTGATCAACCCGATGCCGCAACAGCCGCCAAAAAGCTGAAGGCCGCGCCCCTTGCGGGATGCGGCCTTCAGTTCTTGCTCAAGTTACGCTGTGCTTACTGAGCGGCGACTTTCCCGACCTTGCCCAACGAGCCCTGAATGGTCTGGACCTGATATTGCGGATCAGCCTGGATCTGCTGTTCGGTAAACGGCATCACACTCCACTGTTTCTTAGAGAATGCCTCGGTCTGATCGCGCGAGTATTTCGATGCCGGATCGCTGGACAGCGAGAAAGCCAACAGCCCCTGCGCGTGCGGGCCCTTTTCATCGAACGTCACGACTTGCAGATAGCTGGTGCCACTGACCACCTCAAGTTTGCCGTCCTCGCGTGGCACGCTCTGGATAGCGTTGTAGATCCCCAGCGTACCCGGCCCGCCATGAATCGGCGTCTGCTGCCCGCCGCTGCTGGCCACCTGGATATCGCCCCAACGGGTTTGCGGTTTGAGGCCCATCTTGCCAATCGTCTCGACCGACGCCAGCATTGCTTCGCGCAGGGCCTTGGCCACCGCAGGCTGCTCGACAGCCAGACCACGCGGGGTGTGTTGCGCGTCTTGCGGATCGAAGGCGACGCGCCAGATGTCCGCTGACGTCTGCAAGGCTTGCATGATGTTCTGGAAATGCACCAGACCCAGGCCCGAATCCAGATTGGCCCGCCCGTCCCACGCCTTGAGGCTGACACACACAGGTTTCAGCGCTTGCGCATCGGCGCCAAGATCAGCGGCGCAGAACTTCAGCAGATCCGGCACGACCTGGGTCGCCAGATACACCTGATCGTCCATCACCATCTGCTGTAGATCCTTCACCGCCAGCGAGCCTTTTTTGTTCAGGCTCGCCAGACGATCGAGGGCAAAGCGCGAACGCAACCCCAGCGGTTCGCCGTCCTGACTGATCAGCGGCGAGAAGCCGGTGAGCGGTTGCGCCGGGTTGGCCAGCCATGCGGAATCGTTGGAGTGCTGGACGAAGTCCTTGCGCAGCAGTTGCGGTAATTGGCTGGCGGCATAAATGCCCTTCTGTGCCGCTTGCGGGTCGATGTCCCAGGCGCAGGCGCTGTTGGAGCCGTCGAGCACGATCATCTGAGTGCCGATTCGCGGGTCGCTGCACTTGGCGAGTTTTTCGCGGCTGACGTTTGGCACCACCGACAGGTTCATGTACAGCGTCTGTCCCTTGTCATCTGCCGCCAGCGTATTGACCCATGGAATGCCTTGGATCTTGTGCACCGAATCCTGCAACTCCTCAAGCGTGGAAGCCTGATTCATCGCATACCACTGCTTGAGCACGCGATCGTTATCGAGGTTGGCATCACGCAGGCTGTAGGCGAACTGTTTGTCCCAGTCGAGCTTTCCCGGCCATTGCACAATCGGGCCGAATTTGGAGCTATAGATGTCGCGTTTCACCGGCAGCATTTGCCCATCGGCCTGTTTGACCTGCACGGTCACTGTCTGCTTGCTCATCGGCAACGATTGGCCATCGAGCAGATAGCGCGTCGGGTCTTTCGGATCGAGTTGCAGGCGATACAGGGTGAAGTGTTTCGAGGAGTCGACCGTGTGGGTCCAGGCCAGATGCTGGTTGAAGCCGATGTTGATCATTGGCAAGCCCGGCAAGGCGGCACCCATGACGTCGAGTTTGCCGGGAATGGTCAGGTGCATTTGATAGAAACGCATACCGCCAACCCAGGGAAAGTGCGGGTTGGCCAGCAGCATGCCGCGACCGTTGAACGAACGCTCGCTGCCCACTGCTACAGCATTACTGCCACGATCAAGGGCGAAGCGCTGCTGACGGGCGTCTGCCATCTGGTAGGCGCGCGTATCGTTGGCGATCCCGGCCGTGGCCTGTGGTGGCGCGGCACCGGCCAGGGCTTCGGCGAACTGGCCCACCCCGCCCTCGACCAACAGACGACGAGTCAGCTTCACCAGGTCTTCGGGGGCAATATCGCGCACCCACTCGCCCTGACATTGTTGCGGCAGCCCCTGCTGACGACGCTCGGCGAGATAGCGGTTGTAGCCAGCGGTATAACCTTCGACCAGATCACGCACCTGGGCCGTTTGCGCCCGCCAGAACGTATTGACCGCTTCCGGCGTATTGAGCCAGGTAAAGAAGACATCGCTGACGCGGTTTTCACGCTCCTCGACGGTGAACTGATCCGGGCCGAAATAACGCGAACGCTGACCATTGACCGTGACGATCTCGTTGGCCAACAGGCAGAGGTTGTCCTGTGCATAGGCGTAACCGATGCCGAAACCGAGGCCGCGCTCGTCTTGGGCGCGGATATGCGGCACGCCGAAACCGGTACGACGGATATCGGCGCTGGTATCAACAGAGGGGCTCAATGCGTGGGCCGACAGGCTCAGCCCACAAAACATACCGGCAAGGGCCAGTCCGGTTAACTGCCTGGAAATAATCACGCTCGCTCCTGATCGAAATGCCAAAGAGCGGATCTGCGTCGCCGCGCCAAGCTTGTGACGGGTAGCGGATCCGCTGTGGAAACACCCACGCGTCCACGCGCAATGAGCCTGTCCTGAAAACGAACGCCGGAGAAAAAATTTAGCCCGCCGCTGGCCGGTTTTACGCCGTGATTACGCGCAGTAGACGAATTACCGACAAATTTTCTACATTTTTTCTTTCATGATTTGTCGAGCTGAAACGTCTTGTTTAGAGAGAGCAAAAAAACCTTTCCCGATAGGGCTCTGAAAAGGAGTAATCGCATGTACAACTCGCAACTACCAACGGACGGTAGCCAGGCGCCACAAGGAGCATCCATGAGCCCCCACGCCAGCGATTTCGGGCAACGCGTCGAGCGTCACGGCAACGAACGCATCCGGCAGTTGCTGAAAAGTTTCGGTCTGCGCACCAGCCTGATTCGTCTGAAGGTCATCGACGCCCTGCTGGTCGCGGCACAAAGCGATCGTCGCCTGGGCGTACGCGGCGTCCATAGCCAATTGCTGGATCTGGATATTCCGCTGTCCTTCCTCAGTGTGCGCGAAGTCCTCAAGCGCCTGTGCACCGAAGGCGTGATCACCTTCAATGCAGACAAGAGCTACAGCCTGCATCCACAGGCTGCTGCGGTTCTCGACAACGAGTGAAACGTATAGCGATCGCCGTCAGGGTTTGACCTTGCGGCGCATCACGCCATTGATCACGACGACGATCACCGCCACACCGATGGCGATGTACTGGAAGGTTTTTTCATCGATCTTCCCGGTGTTTTGCAGCCAGGACAGGCCGAGCATGATCGCCAGTACGGACACGGCGATCAGAATCGAATAAATCAAGCGTTGCTTCTGGGTCATTGCGGCTTCCTGAAACGTTGAAATGTATCCGGTCTGTATCCACTTGCATGCCATGCACTTACCGTCTTACGGGGATGCGCCGCTGCAAAGGGGGTCTCATGTTACAGCCGATGAAGGGTTTTGGCTTCATGACGGCTTTACCATGAGGAATTTTCAAATGTTGCGTCGAATCACCTGGCTGATTCCTGTTCTCGCCCTGCTGACCCTGAGTGGTTGCATCATTTTCCCCCACGGCGGCTGGCACGGCGACCATCATCGTTATGATCGTGGAGGCCCTGGTTACTATCAACACCGTTAACAGGATATTTCGTCCTGCCCGCTCGACAATGATGATGTCGGGCCTAAAAAATACAAACTGAACGAACTGAAAAACAATGCCCGCCTATTCGCGGGCATTTTTTTTGGCCACGGATGGCTGCCGGTAACTTGCTGTTTTGCGAACATTTTGGATCCACTCCATAACTCGCAACGATTCGAAATTTCATGTCGCAGCAAATAGGTAGGTCGCACGAACGTCTGGACCTAGGCTCTGAAAACTTCCTCTTTAACTGACATGGATGTTTATGCAGAGAACATTGATCAGAATCGGGCCACGACAAGTCGTCGGATTCTGCCTGGCACTCAGCGCTTTTGAACTACTGACTTACATGGCCAGTGACTTGATCATGCCGGCGATGTTGAGCGTCACTGCAGAATTTCAAGCCGATGTTCGCCATGTTCCCAATGCCTTCAATCTTTACCTGCTGGGCGGAGTCTGCCTGCAATGGCTGATGGGGCCGTTGTCTGATCATTGGGGGCGGCGACGCCTGTTGTTGATCGGCTGCGCCGTATTCGCTGGTGCCTGTGCCGCCGCTTTCGCTACCCGAAGCATTGAATCGTTCAATGTGCTGCGCCTGATACAGGGCATGGGGCTGGGTTTTGTCGTGGCCGTCAGTTATCCGGCCCTGCAGGAGGTGTTCTGCGAGGCGGATGCCGTACGCCTGATGGCCCTGCTCGGTAACATCGCGCTGTTGTCGCCATTGCTGGGGCCCATGCTCGGCAGCCTGCTGCTGGAATGGCTGACGTGGCGCGAGCTGTTTTTGGCACTCGGTATTGCTGCGGTGCTGGTCTGGCTAGGGCTTTACGCTTCGATGCCGGAGACCGTGGGGGTTGTCCGCTGCGACGGGCAGCAGCAAGCGCGCGTGGCGTTTTCCATGCGCCAGATCCGCCAGCGCTACCTTGCTCTGCTCAGTAATCAGCGGTTCCTCGGCGCGAGCCTGGCCCTGGGGCTGATGAGCCTGCCGCTGATTGCCTGGATCGGTCTGGCGCCGTTGCTGCTGATCCAGGGCTTGGGCATGACGCCGCTGATGTACGGCCTGTGGCAGATCCCGATCTTCTCTGCCGTCATCGCCGGCAATCTGATTCTCAATCGTCTGCTGGTCACGCACTCGTTACCACGCTTGATTCAGCTGGGGCTCTGGCCGTTTTGCCTCGGCCTTCTGGCGCTGATCGGCTGCGCACTGCTGGATCTGGGGCTGGCAGCGATTGTCGCCAGCCTGGCGCTTTACGCCGTTGGGTTGGGCATCAGCAATGCCGCGCTGTATCGACTGGCGCTGTTTTGTTCGGATGACAGCAAAGGCCTGGTCTCGGCCATGGTCGGCATGATTTCGATTGCCGTAATGGGCATCGGCGGCTCGATCATTGCCGCGATTGGCGGCGGAACCCGCCTTGAGCTCTTCGCCCTATGGGCCGCGTTCGGCGGCCTGATGTGCCTGCCCCTGCTGCTCTTGTTCTTGCAAGACGCAAAAACCGCGTTCACCTCACCGCACTAAGGGGACATTGATGATCCACTTACCCTCGAGCGACGCGCTATGCGCGTTGCCCCACCCCTATTGCCCGGATTCCGTACCCTGGGGCCTGTTCGACCAGGCCATGGCCGAGATCAGCCAGTTTCACTGCCAGCACACGCCGGGCTACGAACATTGGCTGAACGCCAACGGGCTCGGCGCGCATGAACTGGACACGCTGGATGACTGGTCACGCCTGCCACCGATCTTCGCCAATTTTTTCAAGCAGCGCCTGCTGCTCAGCAGCACCGGCGCCGATGCCCTGGAACTGACATCTTCCGGTACCAGCGGTCAGCGCAGCCGCATGCGCTACGACGAACGCAGTCTGGCCGCAGCGCAATTCATGGTCGCGCAAATTTTCCGCCATTACGGCTGGGACACCCCGGACACGCCCTGTAACTACTTGCTGCTGAGTTACGAGCCGCAAGGGCAGATCACGCTTGGCACCTCGTTCACCGATCAGTTTCTGTGCCGCTTCGCCCCTGCCATCCGCGTGGTCTATGCCCTGCGCAGCACCGGTGACGGTCATCAGTTTGATGTGTTTGGCGTCATCCACGCCTTGCAGGCGTTTGCCGAAGAAGGCCTGCCGGTGCGCATTCTCGGCTTCCCGGCGTTTCTCTGGCAAACCCTGCAACAGATGCAGGCCCTGGGCATGACAGACCTGAAACTGCCCGCCGATTCACTGGCTTTTTTCGGCGGTGGCTGGAAAACCCAGGCCGCGCAAGAAATTCCGAGGCAGCGTTTATACGCCCGCATCCACCGCCAATTGGGCATTGAAACGTCGCGTTGTCGCGATGGTTACGGCGCCGTCGAGCATGCCGTGCCTTACATCGAATGTGCCCATCACCGCTTTCATGTGCCGGTTTATTCGAAGGTGTACGTGCGCAATCCAGCTGATTTCTCGCTTCGACCCTATGGCCAGCAAGGCCTGTTGGGATTCGTCTCGCCCTACATCTCATCCAGTCCCGCGCACGCGGTAGTGATGAGCGATATGGCGACGTTGCACCCTGGCGCGAGTTGCGGCTGCGGGCTGAGCAGCGACTGGTTTGAACTGCATGGCCGCGCGGGTACCACCGCGGGCAGAAGTTGCGCGATGGCAGCGGCCGAACTGCTGGGGAGCCACTGATATGTACTTGATCAACGGACAATTACGCGACGCCTGCGACCTCGACACTGCCCTTGAATGCCTTCAGGCAGACCTTGCGCACCACTTGAGCACGTCCCTGGAAAGCAGCACGGTCATGCATGCCGCGACCTGCTTCGCTTAACAGCTGAGCAACGACAATCAAGCGCTCGCGCTCGATGCCGAGCAGCGACAGGCCCTGATCGCCTTTTGCGCGGCCGAGGCGTTGCAGATCAAACTGCAACGCGAACTGGGCGCACAACCGGGCTCATTGCGCCGCATCAACTATCGACAATCACGATTCGAATGCTGGAGCCCACTCGGGTTGGTCGTCCATATCACGCCGGGCAACGCGCCGTTGCTGGCGTTCTGCGCGGTACTGGAAAGCCTGCTGGCCGGCAACGTCAACTGGTTGCGGCCCAGCAGCAGCGATCAGGGCCTGACCGCACGGTTATTGCACGCTTTGCTGCAAT
The DNA here is from genome assembly GCF_044760045.1 of Pseudomonas sp. NPDC098747. NCBI lineage: Bacteria > Pseudomonadati > Pseudomonadota > Gammaproteobacteria > Pseudomonadales > Pseudomonadaceae > Pseudomonas > Pseudomonas sp. NPDC098747. The sequence continues at coordinate 89,293 of NZ_JBIWAL010000008.1, forward strand.
GCGATCCGAGTGGCCAACTCGCCGGATACGTGGCGGTATTACCGGTGAGCACGGCGCAGATCGGCCTGCTGTGCAAACGCGCCAATGGCGTCGCCGCGTGGGGTGGTGAATCAGCCTTGCAAGCCATCCGTCAACAACTCCCGGCCGGTTGCCGCTGGATCGATTGGGGACATCGCATCAGCTTCGTCTATCTGACGCCCGAAGCCACCACAGCGCAGAACCTGGATGCCGTCGCCGATGAAGTCTGCCGACTCGATCAACTGGCCTGTTCAAGCCCGTAATGGCTGCTGGTGGACAGTGACGACCCGGTGGTTTTGCGCGACATCGGTGAACGTCTGGCGGCAGCCTTCGAACGCCGCGCCGAGCGCTGGCCGACGCTTTTGCCAACGCCACAGGAAGCCGCGCAAATCACCACACACACGCATATGGCACGCCTGGCGCAGAGTTTCGCTGAGCAAACCGGCCATGTCTGGAGCGCGCCGGGCTGGCGGGTTATCTGGGCGCATGAGCGTCAGCTCGCACCCTCCCCGCTGTTTCGCAGCGTGCTGTTGCATCCGGTGCCACGGTCACTGATCACCGACACCCTGCTGCCATGGCGCAATGTTCTGCAAAGCTGCGCGCTGTTGTGCGGCGAAGCACAGATAGGTGAGCTGGCGCGAGCGCTGATCAGTGCCGGCGTGACACGCATCGCTTCAGTGGCCGGCATCCACGATGGCTATGACGGTGAACCCCATGATGGCGTTTATGCGTTGCAACGGCTGAGCCGACGCGTGTCAGTCAGCGTAGCCGCCGACATGCTGCCAAGCCACGCAACGCTTGACCGCGCGCCGTTGCCGGCAGCGTTGGCCGGGCAGCCAATCATGGACAAGGAAAGCTTCATCGGCCAACCGTTCAACGCGGCGGCGCAGTTGTATTTCCGCTCCGGTGGCAGCAGCGGTACGCCGACGCTGTCGGGTTATAGCCACGGTGATTTCCATCGACAGATGCGCGCGACGGCGGACGGCTTGTTTGCTGCGGGCCTGGATCCGGCGCGGGATCGAGTGATGAACCTGTTCTTCTGCGGCGGGTTGTACGGCGGTTTCCTGAGTCTTGCCAAAGTGCTTGAGTTGCTGGACATCACCCACTTGCCGATGGGCGCCCCGGCCGATGACGATTACCGCGACATCGCCGAGCTGATCATCAGTCAGCGCGTGACGGTGCTGATGGGCATGCCCAGCACGCTGCACCGACTGTTCCTCAACGAACGACAGCGATTGCAAGCCTACGGCGCGATTACCAAGGTGTTTCTCGGCGGCGAGCATCTCAGTGAACCGAGCCGCGATCTGCTGCGCAGTTGCGGTGTGACCAGCATCCGCTCGGCGATTTACGGCAGCGTCGACGCCGGTCCACTCGGCCACGCTTGCCAGGCCACAGGGGACGGCGTTTTTCATCTGATGAGCGACACCCAGCATCTGGAAATTGTCGCGCTCGACGCCGATGAGCCCGTCGTCGGCAATCAAGTCGGCCGCTTGTTGTTCACCTCGATCGCCCGAGAGGCGCAAAACGTCCAGCGTTATGAGGTCGGCGACACCGGCCGCTGGGTGTCTGGCATCTGTGCATGCGGACTGCCTTCGCCACGCTTCGAACTGCTGCAGCGCCACGGCAAGTTGATCCGCATCGGCACCGACTTCATTTCACTGACCGAACTGGCGCTGCATCTGCAAGTGCCGTTTCAACTGCTGCTGGATCATGCCCCCGACGGGGTCGAGCGCATGCGTTTGCGCAGCGAACTCGCAACTGTTGACGCGAAGACCAGGCTGTCGAATTACCCGACCCTGGTAACGATTATTCAGAGCGGATTGCTCAATCTCGAAGTTGAAATCTTTGCCATCGAAGACTTCGCCCGCAGCAAGCACAGCGGCAAGACGCCGTTACTGATTGATTCACGCAACTGATACTTCCCGTGAGTTAAGCCAGACAACTATAAGAAAGGTCAACATTGTGAAAATCACTGACTCAATGGGCGAGTTGATCAATTTCGCTCGCCGGCAATCGCCCTATTACCGCAAACATTTTGCTGATGTTCCAAGGCAAACAACGTTGCTCTCTGAGTTACCGATAATTGATCCCGTCGAATACTGGCGTAATAGTGAGACCCTCGATCTGTGGCCGGTATTGACCGCCACCGCGCAGCAAGCACTGGTATTCAAGACCGGCGGTTCTACCAGCGCCGGCAAACTTTCTGTCTACACCCGGGAAGAATGGCGGCACCTGGTCAGCGAATTCGGCAACATTCTGAGTTCGCAATTCAAATCGGGAGATCGGGTGGCCAATCTGTTTTTTGCAGGCGACCTGTATGCCGGATTCCTGTTCATCCACGATTCACTGGCGTATGTCTGCGTGAGCATCACCGAGTTTCCGTTCACCGGCACCGTCGATTCGCAGGTACTGGCGCAATCGATCGTGCAGCATCGAATCAACGTACTGGCAGGTGTACCTACACATTTGCTGACCTTTGCGGCCTGGCTTAAACAACGCGATTTGACACTGCCCGGTATCGACACCTTGCTGTATGGCGGCGAAAGCCTGTTTGACTCACAACGCCAGTTTCTCAACCTGGCATTTCCCAACGCGCGCATCGCCTCGATCGGCTACGCCAGCGTCGACGCCGGTTTCATCGGCAGCAGTCAACGCGACTGCGCCGAGGGCGAGCATCGAATGCATACCGACCACGCCATTCTGGAGATCATCGACGAATACTCGGGAGAAGTGATCGAGTCTTGCGATGAAGTGGGTGTGCTCGTCCTGACCAATCTCCATCGACGCCTGATGCCGCTGATTCGTTACCCGGTAGGCGACCGCGCCTGTTGGCGAGACCCACTCGGCACTGCGCAGCGCAAATTCGCGATCAAGGGACGCAGCGTCAGTAGCCAACGGGTTCGAGTAGGTATTTTGTCGCTGGTCCCTCAGGAGATCGCCGAACTGATCCGCCGCAATGCCGCCAGTGACGACTGGCAACTGGTGATTGAACAGGCCGAGCTCAAGGATGTGCTGACGCTGAAATGGGTGCCGGCCGCACGGTCTCCCGACCGCGCCGACGTCAATCAGCAACTGGAAACCGCAATGATCGAGCTTTGTCCGTTGATCACCCAATTACGCACGGATCAATTGCTGGAACTGCATGTCCAGCGCTGCACGCATGAGGATCTGCCACGACATCCCCGCTCGGGTAAATGCCTGCGCGTGCTGGATCTGCGTCGTTATGAACACAAGGACCAGGAGGCTCCGGGTGGAACCGCTGATTCTGCGTAACTACCGCGCCAGCGATGCCACGGCCGTCAGCCAGTTATTCCGTGCGGTGTACGGCGATCTTTATGTGCAACCGCATGTTTATCTGCCGCAGATGATCAGCCAGAACCACGCCGATCAGCGCTGGCACTCGCTGGTCGCCGAGGTCGACGGGCAGATACGCGGGCACGCGACCCTCTTTCGGGACACCGACGCCCACACCGCCGAACTGGCATTGAGCGCCGTGCATCCTGACACTCGCGGACAAAACATTGCCACACGCCTGGGCCAGCAACTGCTGACCCACGCCCAAGCATTGGGCTGCCACGACGTGTCCATCAAACAGGTGACCCGCCATCCGTACACACAACGCATGGCCGTCAACCTGGGTTTTCATAACACCGGGTTATTGCCGGACTACGTGCCCTCGCCGTTCGGTAGCTCGATGCCAGAATCCATTGTCATGGGATGCCGCATCATCGACGGGTATCAGCGCCCGTTGCCAAGGCAGATATGGCCCTCGGGTTGCCGGGATTTAATGCAGCAGTTATGTCGTGCATTCGGTACGCAGGAGCACGTATCTCGCTGGCGAGGGGCGACGATTCAGATGAAACAACACGTCAACCGTTACGACATTCTGCTCAAGACACTCTGGCCCGAGCTGCTCGAGCAGCTAAGGGGATTGCCGCAGCAATGGCTGATATCGATCCGGCTCCGACTGTCGCGCCACTTTACCTGCGATATGAACAGGCTGGCTGCAATCGGATTTGTCTTTACCGGGCTGGCACCGGTTGAGGATAAGGAAGGGGGATGGCTGGCATTGTTTCACCGGGGGTATCGGCTGAGCGAACTTGAGTTGCACTGCCCGCAGATGCAGCAACTACATGATCAGGCGCAACAGCAACTCGCGTTTCACTCGCGCGAAACGCCGCCATCAGGCAATTAGGCGCAGCATGGCCGTTCGATAACGCCCGCTCACGCTCGAGCGGGCCACCCTTTGTCTTCTCAGGCCCTGGCTTTAACGCCCTGATCCACTGGTTTCGCCACGTTGCCTTCGCCGTAAGTCTTCAGGTTCTGCAGGACGTAGATCGCTTTCTTGAACTCGGGAATCAGATTCTTGCCGTAAGCGTTGCCATTGAGGCCATTGTTCTGGATCGCATCAAGCTGAGTCGCGAAATACTCCAGTGCGTTGAATTTGACATCGATGTCTTTTGTCACGCCGAAACGGTCGAACTTGTCGCCGGCATTCATCAAGGTGAAGGACGTGATTTCGGAGATCAGTCCTCGGCTGCGCAGCATGGCGGCCAGGTTACCCATCTGTTTTACAGAGACGTTCGCAGGATCAAAGCCCTTGATATTTTTGCGCAGGCCTTGCTTGTCCATCTCCGCGACGTTTATGGCATTCGGATCGTTACCGACCTTGGTCAGCATCTGCTGAACCTTGACGCTTTGAGACACCTGCTTCCTGGCGCCGGTATCGCGCACCAGGACCCCGGCTTTGGCTTGCCAGCCCCCGACAATGCCAATGGTCATGAGCAAACTCCCTGTGAAATAAGCATGAAATGCCTTAGTTGAACCACTCGAATGCTGGGGAGTATCCACCGGCTAACTGATGGCACCAACCCTTTTTGTGCACTCACTTACAATTCTCGTACATTATCGATACAAATCAGAAAACCCCTACAGATGCGGGCTGGCTGGCCTTCTCTCACAGCGTACGCAAAAAGTTTTTCACCTTAATGAACAGGTTGGTTAGTTCGCATGTAACAAGCTCGATACCGACCAGTCATCGGTCTTCGGCTTTTTAGTACGCCGGTACCTAAAGCTTCTGACGGCGCCGACGATACCTAGGGATACCCGTACTGTTTACGCCCCCGCCCCTAATAAGAATCGCAGCTCAAGGACCGGTTTCCATGCCCGCATTCCGCACTATTCAGGCTCGCTACACGCTGTTTCTGGTTCTGTTCATGCTGCTGTTGTCAGTGCTGACCGTGGTTGGTATCAGCCAACTGGTCGCACCCAAACTGCGTCAAACCGAAGAACAGGTGGTGCTCAACCGCATCGCCGAAGTCGCCGAGCAGATTCAGGGCGAGTTGAACAAGGTTCAGGCGCAACAACGCAGCATCACCCAGACCATCCCGCTGCTCGACAGCGCGGCCATCGACACGGTGTTGCCGGGCCTTGTGGATCAGTACGGCGAACTGAAAGTGTTTGGCGGTGGTATCTGGCCGCTACCCGGCCAGCGGGAAGCCGGGCGCAACAAGTTCAGCACCTTCTGGCACCGCGATGCCTCGGGCAAACTGGCGGTAAACACTTTTTGGAACAGTGACGCGGCGCCCAATTACTACGACCAGAGCTGGCACAAGGGCGGCATGCAAACGCCGCGCGGTCAGTGCGCCTGGGCGGCGGCCTACAAGGACGACGCCAGCGCCGAGCCGCGCACCAACTGCGCCATGGCCATCCAGAAAAACGGCAACGCCTGGGGCGTGTCGACCATCGACGTCACACTGGGTTTCTTCAACGATCTGGTGGCCCGCAAGGAAAAAGACCTCAACGCCGAAATGCTGATCGTCGAGGCCGATGGCAAAATCATCAGCAACAGTTCGCGCATCAGCGGGCCGATCGTGCTGAAAAACATCAGCGAACTGGCTGCCAGCTCGACCTTCGCCAGCCAGGTCAAGACCAGCCTGCAAAGCCGCGATCAGGCACAGCGCGTCGAGTTCGACAACAACGGTGAAGCCAGCACCTTCTTCATGCGCCCGATCGAGGGCACACCGTGGTTCCTCGCCACCGCCCTGCCGACCAAAATGCTGACGGCGCAGCGTGATGACGTGCTCAGCACCCTGAGCCTGTTGCAGATTCCGCTAGTGATTCTGTTGGTGCTGTTGCAGGTCTATGCAATCCGCCAGTTGGTTTCGCGCATGAAAGCGCTGAAAGCCAACATCGATCTGCTCTCCAGCGGCGATGCCGACCTGACTCGACGCATCACCATTCGCGCCGAGGACGAACTCGGCGCCATCGGTCATTCGATCAACACCTTTATCGCCTACCTGCAAAACATGATTGGTGAAGTCACGCAGGCTACCGGCGCCATGGCGTCGAGCCTCGACAACCTGCAACGCACGTCGGCGCACACCAGCCAGATTCTGCTGCGTCACGCCTCGGAAACCGATCAGACCGTTACCGCCATCACCGAGATGAGTTCGACCGCTGAAAGCGTGGCGAAGAACGCTGCCGAAACCGCTGCGTTCACCCAACGTGCCAACGAAAACGCCGACCGTTCGCGGGTGGTCGTGGGCGAGGCAACCAACAGCGTGGTCGCGCTGATCGGTGAAGTGGCCAGCGCCACCCACAAAGTCGAAAACATGCAGCAGGACGCCCAGCGCATCACCGAGATTCTCGGGGTGATTGGTGCGATTGCCGGCCAGACCAACCTGCTGGCCCTCAACGCCGCCATCGAAGCGGCTCGCGCCGGTGAACAGGGTCGCGGCTTCGCCGTGGTGGCTGATGAAGTGCGTGCCCTCGCCGCCCGCACCCAGGCCAGCACGTCGGAAATCAACGAGATGTTGAAGCGCCTGACCCTGGGCGTGAGTTCGTCGGTCAGCGCCATGGAAAACACCCAGGCCAGTTGCCAATCGGCAGCCGACGCCACGGCACGGGTCAACTCGGGTCTGGATGAAATGGCCGGCTCCGTCAGCCATATCAACAGCCTCAGCACGCAAATCGCCACCGCCGCCGAGCAGCAAAGCGCGGTGACCGAAGAGATCAACCGCAGCATGGTACAGATCCGCCACATGGTCGATGAACTGGTACAAAGCGGCCACGCCAGCGAACTCAACACGCGCCAGTTGCTGGAAGCCAACAGCCGGGTGAGTGCGATCATGGGACGGTTCAAGGTCAGCTAAACACTACCGATGCCCCTGTGGCGAGGAAGCTTGCTCCCTCGCCACAATGGGTTCCATTGCAGATCTGCCCCACAGGGAGCGCATGAAACCTTACAGATTTGTCATCTCTCGCTCATCGGGCTGTCAGGGTTGATCTACGATGATCCTGCTAGACTGTCTTGTAGCAACTGGAAACACTCAGTTGATGCCGGGCAGGAAAAACCGGTCAAAATACGTTCTTTTTGACCGTCACCCGAGTCGAGAGTCCGTTATGCGAACCCACTTGCGTCTGGTCGCCTTGAGCGCCCTGTTCATCTCCTCCCTGGCCCAGGCCGCCGACCTGATCCCCATCGAAGTCCACCGCGACGCCAATTGCGGCTGCTGCAAAAAATGGATCAGCCACCTCGAAGCCAACGGCTTCAAAGTCGAAGATCACGTTGAAACCGACATGAGCAGCTTCAAGCAACAACACGGCGTACCGCCGCGGCTTGCTTCGTGCCACACCGCAATCATCAACGGCAAATTTGTCGAAGGCCATGTGCCAGCGGAGCAAGTGCTGGCCCTGAGCAAGCGTGACGATCTGCGGGGTGTTGCCGCACCGGGCATGCCGATGGGCTCGCCGGGCATGGAAATGGACGGCATGAGCGATGCTTATCAAGTGATCGGGCTGAAAAAGAACGGCGCTGACGTGGTTGTGGCGGACTACCCGGCCCATTGATGGGCGCGGCTTACACAGGTCTGTTCTTTGCCGCTTTCGGCGCCGCAACGTTGCTGCCGCTGCAATCAGAAGCCTTGCTGGTCGGGTTGATCGTCAGCGACCGTTATTGGCTCTGGGGATTATTGGCGGTGGCGACCGTGGGCAATGTGCTCGGTTCGCTGGTCAATTGGTGGCTGGGGCGCAGGCTTGAGCAATTTCAGGATCGGCGCTGGTTTCCGGTCAGCGCCAGGCACATGGTCAAGGCGCGCAAGCACTATGAGCGATACGGCCATTGGTCACTGCTGTTCAGTTGGCTGCCTATCATTGGCGATCCGCTGACGTTGGTTGCCGGGGTGATGCGCGAGCCGCTCGGGCGTTTCCTGTTGATCGTCACCCTCGCAAAAGGTGCGCGTTATGGAGTGCTGGCCATGCTGACGTTGGGCTGGCTCGGTTGAACGATCAGGTCTGCACGTTGCCTGTGCTTAACGTCGCCCTAATCCTGCCGTTCCAGCATCGGTCGATTTCAATGGAGTAAGCCCTTATGTCTTTCACGCCATCGCGCTGGCTGCCCGGCCTTTTCCTGACTGCCGCCCTGCCTCTGTTTGCCCATGCCGCCACGCAAACCGAAACAGCGCCCGCCGAAGGTCCCGCGTACGGGCCAGAGCTGCAAGGTTTCGAATACCCCTACACACTTAAACACTTCGACTTCCAGTCCCAGGGTAAATCCTTGCAGATGGGGTACATGGATGTCGCCGCCCTCGGCAAGGCCAACGGTCGCACCGTGGTGCTGATGCACGGCAAGAATTTTTGCGCTGCCACCTGGGACAGTTCGATCCAGGCCCTGAGCGAGGCCGGTTACCGGGTGATCGCGCCAGATCAGATCGGTTTCTGCACGTCCAGCAAACCGGACAACTATCAGTACAGCTTCCAGCAACTGGCAACCAACACCCAGCAGTTGCTCAAGGCGCTGGGTATCCAGAAAGCCACCCTGCTCGGCCATTCCACTGGCGGCATGCTCGCCACGCGTTATGCGTTGCTGTTCCCGGAACAGGTCGACCAATTGGCAATGGTCAACCCCATCGGCCTGGAAGACTGGAAAGCCCTCGGCGTGCCGTATCGCACGGTGGATCAGTGGTATCAACGCGAATTGAAAGTCAGCGCCCAAGGTATTCGCGACTACGAGCGCACCACTTACTACGATGGCCGCTGGAAACCAGAGTACGACCGTTGGGTCGATATGCTCGCCGGCCTGAGCAAAGGCCCGGGCAAGACCCAGGTAGCGTGGAACTCGGCGCTGATCTACGACATGATTTTCACCCAGCCGGTGTACTACGAGTTCAAGGACTTGAAGATGCCGACCTTGTTGCTGATCGGCACCTCCGACACCACCGCCATCGGCAAGGATCTCGCGCCACCTGAGGTAAAAGCGAAAATCGGTCACTATGACGTGCTCGGTAAACAGGTGGCCAAACTGATTCCGCAGTCAACCCTGGTCGAATTCCCCGGCATGGGCCACGCGCCGCAGATGGAAGAACCGGCGAAGTTCCACCAGGCCCTGCTCGGCTGGTTGAACAAAACCAATCCCGTTGATTGATGAGGTAAGGCGGATGGCGGTGCAGATTGCGGTAATCGATGACTGGCAGGACGTGGCGCGCGACGTGGTCGACTGGTCGCTCCTCGATGGCCTCGGTGAAGTGACGTTCGAACATGATTACCCGGCGGACAATGCCACGCTGGCCCAACGGTTGGGCAACTATCAGGTGATCTGCGTGATGCGCGAACGCACGCGTTTTGACGAAGACCTGCTCAAGCGTTTGCCTAATCTCAAGCTGTTGGTTACCGGCGGTATGCGCAACGCAGCGCTGGACATGCAAGCCGCAGCGGCGCTGGGCATCAAGATCTGCGGCACCGACAGCTACAAGCACGCTGCGCCGGAACTGACCTGGGCGCTGATCATGGCCGCCACGCGCAACCTGCTCAATGAAGCCAATGCATTACGCGCAGGTGCGTGGCAACAAGGCCTTGGCGACGATTTGCATGGCAAGACGCTGGGCATTCTCGGCTTGGGCAGCATCGGCCAACGAGTGGCGCAGTTCGGTCAGGTGTTTGGCATGCGCGTCATCGCCTGGAGCGAAAACCTCACGGCCGAGCGTGCGCAACAGGCCGGCGTGACCTATGTCAGCAAGCAGCAATTGTTTGAACAGGCGGATGTGCTATCGGTGCACCTGGTGCTCAGCGACCGCAGTCGTGGGCTGGTCGATGCGCAGGCGTTGGCCTGGATGAAGCCGACCGCACTGTTGGTGAACACCGCCCGCGGCCCGATTGTCGATGAAGCGGCGCTGATCAAGGCCTTGCAGAAACAACAACTGGGCGGCGCGGCGCTGGATGTGTTCGATCAGGAACCGCTGCCAGCGCTGCACCCGTTTCGCACACTCGACAATGTGCTGGCGACCCCGCATGTGGGTTATGTGAGTCGACAGAATTATCAGCAGTTCTTTTCGCAGATGATCGAGGATATTCAGGCGTGGTCGGCGGGCAGTCCGGTTCGTTTGCTGAACTGACTGCAAACTTTCGATATTGCGGCGCACTCTCCGCCGCCATCGCTGGCAAGCCCGCTCCCACAGGTCATATGGCTTACAAAAAATTTGTGCACGCCATATGACCTGTGGGAGCTGGCTTGCCAGCGATGAGGCCATTGAAGACAACCCATCAACAAACTGCACGCACCACAACAGTGCGCCGGCCTTCCTGGCTAGCACGAAAACGTGACCGGTCAGTCACCGTTTTGGCCCCTCCCTGCAAAAAATCCTGCCCTTCGTCGGTGCGTTTCACCCTCTACACCTCCACTCGCAACACTCCGCAACCGATTGTCGAACAATTTACCCATTTGCGCTCGCCCGCTCTAGGATCTGGCCTAGACTGATTTTCGCAGGGTAAAACCGCCCGGTCGCAAACTCGAAAATTAGTCGAAACTTTTGCAGATAGTGGCGGGTCATCTCAAAGGTAGGGCCAAAGCGAGTGGTGCAATCCTTGCAATGGCCACCTCACCCATTCTGCTTTGCGCGTGTTGGGTAGCGTTAGCTCACCCCTGCGCGGTGTGTTTGCGCCCGGCCACAGGATGTGGCCATGGACATCGTCTGTTTGAGACAAGAATCAGATCAAGATACGGGAGATACATATGATCAGTGCGGCATTGGACATTCAGGGAGAGCGTGCTCAGCAGTCGATAGGCGAAGCGAGCACCGTCAGCATTCCCGGCAGCCGGTCAATCAACGTCCCGAGCAGCAAAACGCTGACGCCGGTAGCCAGCCAGAATCCCAACAAGAAAAAAGTATTGTTCGTGACCTCGGAAATCGCCGATCTGGTGAAGACCGGCGGTCTGGGTGACGTCTCCGCCGCCCTGCCCCGCGCCATGTCGCATCTGCACGATGTTCGGGTGTTGATCCCCGGTTACCCGCAGGTGATGCACAGCGAGAATCCTATCCATATCATCGGCGAACTCGGCGGCCATGCAGCACTGCCGCCGTGCAAGATCGGGCGCATGGACATGCCCGACGGGCTGGTGATCTACGTGTTGATCTGCCCCGAACTCTACGAGCGTGAAGGCTCGCCTTATGGCGCCAACAACGGTCGCGACTGGCCGGACAACCACATTCGTTTCGCCCGTTTAGGCCTGGCCGCTGCCGATATTGCCGCCAACCTCGCACAAATTCACTGGTGCCCGGACCTGGTGCACGCCCATGACTGGCCGGCTGGCCTGGCGCCCGCTTACATGCACTGGCGCGGTCAGCGCACGCCAACCTTGTTCACCATCCACAACCTGGCTTATCAAGGTGTAACCAGTCTCGGCTCGTGCCCAGAGCTCGGCATCCCCAACCATGCCCTGCAACAGGAAGGCATGGAGTTCTACGGCAAGATGTCGTTCCTCAAGGCCGGCATGGCCTATTCGAGCCACATCACCACGGTCAGCGCCACCTACGCTCAGGAAATCACCACCCCGGATTTCGGCTGCGGTCTCGACGGCTTTCTCGCGGCCAAGACCCAGCAAGGCTTGCTCAGTGGCATTCCCAACGGCATTGATGAAAGCTGGGACGCTGCCACGGACCCGCACTTGTTCGCGCCGTTCACCATCGGCGACTGGGAGGGCAAAGCGGTCAATGCCGCGCACGTTCGCGAATTGTTTGGCCTGAAAGATTCTGCCGGCCCGCTGTTCGCCGTGGTGTCGCGCCTTGTTTACCAGAAAGGCCTGGACCTGACCGAAGCCGTCTCCGAGTACATCGTGCAGAACGGCGGGCAGATCGCGATTATCGGTCGTGGCGAACCGGAAGAAGAACAGGCTATGCGTGAGCTGGCGTTGCGCTTCCCGGGCCAGATCGGTGTACGCATCGGCTTCAACGAAACCGACGCCCGCCGCATGTTTGCCGGCAGCGATTTCCTCTTGATGCCATCGCGTTATGAACCGTGCGGCCTGAGCCAGATGTACGCGCAGCGCTTCGGTTCGTTGCCCGTTGCACGCAATACCGGAGGTCTGGCCGACACCATTGAAAATGGCGTGACCGGGTTCCTCTTCGACGAATCCACACCTGAAAGCTATCGCGAAGCCCTGAGCCGCGCGTTCAAGATTTTCGCTTTTCCTGAATTACTCAACGCCATGCGTTGCCGCGCCATGGCCGCACCGTTCAACTGGTGCAAAGCAGTCGAACCGTACGCTGAACTTTACGAACAACTGGTCGCCAAGGCGCTGGGTAAAGCTCACCACAGATAAGCAGGGAGTTTTTTAAAGATGCCGTTACGGACCCAAGAGAACTGGCCCCACGGCGCGACCAAGCTGGACGCCGAACACACACAATTTGCGCTGTGGGCACCTGACGCATCTTACGTCAGCGTACAACTGGACGATGGAGAGTCGCTGCCGATGCTGCCTCAGGCAGACGGCTGGTTCGTGGTCAAGACCCGCTGTCCGGCGGGCACTCGCTACCGTTACAACATCGATGGCGAACTGGAGGTGCCCGACCCGGCCTCCCGTGCCCAGGATGGTGACATCGACCGCCACAGCGTAGTGGTCGACCCTCTCGCCTATCAGTGGCAACACAGTACCTGGCAAGGTCGACCCTGGAACGAGGCGGTGATTTACGAAATGCACGTCGGCGCTCTCGGCGGCTTTGCTGCGGTTGAAGCGCATCTGGCGCGGCTTGTGGAACTGGGTATCACTGCAATCGAGCTGATGCCGATTGCGCAGTTTCCCGGCGATCGCAATTGGGGCTACGACGGCGTCTTGCACTACGCACCGCAAGCGTCCTATGGCACGCCCGAACAACTCAAACACCTGATCGATACCGCCCACGGCCACGGTCTGGCGGTGATTCTCGACGTGGTCTACAACCACTTCGGTCCCGATGGCAATTACCTGCACCGCTACGCCAAAGGCTTTTTCCGCGAGGACAAGCACACGCCGTGGGGCGCCGGGATCGATTTCCGCCGCCTGGAAATACGCGATTTTTTCATCGAGAACGCGTTGATGTGGCTGCTGGAATACCGCTTCGACGGTTTACGCCTGGACGCGGTGCACGCCATTGAAGATCCGCAATTCCTGCGCGAACTGGCGCGACGCATCCGCCAACAGATCGACGCGCCCCGGCATGTCTGGCTGACTGTGGAAAACGAGCTCAACCAATCCGGCCTGCTTGAAGAGGAATACGACGCGCAATGGAACGACGACGGGCATAACGCCCTGCACGTCCTGCTGACCGGCGAAACCGATGCGTATTACGCCGATTACGCGCTGCAACCGACCGAGCAACTGGTGCGCTGTCTGAGCCAGGGCTTCGTGTTTCAGGGTCATATCACCCGCCATGGCGAACCCCGGGGCGAACCGAGCGAACATCTGCCGTCGACCGCTTTCGTGCTGTTCTTGCAGAACCATGACCAGATCGGCAACCGCGCTTTTGGCGAGCGCCTGCATCAATTGGCCGATCCTCGGGCCTTACAGGCCGCCACGGTGCTGTTGCTGCTGTCACCAATGATTCCACTGATGTTCATGGGTGACGAGTTCGCCGCCCAACAGCCGTTTCTGTTCTTCACCAGCCATCACGGCGAATTGGCGGAATTGGTGCGCGAAGGTCGGCGCAACGAGTTCTGCGCGTTCAGCGCTTTCACCGATCCGCACAAACTCGAGCAGATCCCCGATCCGAATGCCGAACAAACCTTCCGCGCCTCGCAGCCAAAGCTGATCGACGGCGGTACGGAGCTGCAACAGGAAACCCTCGCCCTGTACCGGCAACTCCTGCAATTGCGCCATCAACACATCATTCCGCACCTGTCAGGTACGCAGGCCCTTGGCGCGCAAATGCTCGGCTACGCGGCCGTCAGCGCACGTTGGCGTTTGGGTGATGGCAGTGAGCTGCGAATCGACCTGAACCTCAGCGATACGCCGGTGGTCAACCCTCCACGAACCGGCGCAGTGTGGCTGTTCCAAAAGCCACCCGCCGACGAATCGTCGGATGAGGGCCTGCTGCCCCCGTATTGCGCGCTCGTCAGCCTCACCGCCGCCACCCCCTTGCAACCTCTGAATGGAGAGCGCCTATGAGCGATGCGCAACTGGAAATTCTCGCCAGTCGAGCCGGCCTTGCCGTCGACTGGATCGACGCCAACGGTCGCCCGCAAAAAGTCGCTCCGGCGGTGCTGCGCAATGTCCTGATCGGCCTCGGCCACCCCGCCAGCACGGCGCAGGAAATCGACGCCAGCCTGCTTGAGCTGCAACAAGTCCAGCAAGACCGCCACCTGCCGCCGCTGCTGACCAGTGACGTCGGTGTCAGCGTTGATCTGGCGCGCTATTTCAAACCCGAGACGCCATGTGAGATCCACCTCGAAGACGGTTCGCGAATGAACCTGAAACTCGATTCCGAGGCCAAGCTGCCCGGCGTGATTGCGGTCGGTTATCAGCAAGTGCACATCGACGATCAATACTTCACGCTGGCCGTGGCCCCGGAACGTTGCTTCAGCGTCGGCGATGCGGTCGACAACCCGATCCCCCGCGCCTGGGGCCTGAGCGTGCAGTTGTACGGCTTGCGACGCCCCGGTGACGGCGGTTTCGGCGACACCCAAGCGCTGGAGGAACTGGTCCGAGTCGCTGGCGAGCGCGGCGCCGATGCGCTGGCGATCAGCCCGATGCACGCGATGTTCAGCGCCGACACCGGGCGTTACAGCCCTTACTCGCCGTCCAGTCGTTTGTTTCTCAACTCGCTGTATGCCGCACCCGGCGCGATTCTCGGTGAACGCGCCTTGCGCGATGCAATCGACAGCGCAGGCCTGGCGCAACAGTTCTCGCAACTGGAAGAACTGAAACTGATCGATTGGCCGACCGCCGCCGACGCCAAACAAAAACTCCTGCAAGCCTTGTATGAAGGCTTCGTCACTGGCGACCATCCGTTGCACCCGGACTTCGCCAGTTTTCGTCACGCCGGCGGCGCAGCACTGGAGAACCACTGCCGTTTCGAAGCCATTCAGGAAATGCGCGCCGCCCGTGGCGAGAGCCTCGACTGGCGTGAATGGCCTGAGCACTGGCACGATCCGCGCGGCGCAGCTCTCGGCGCGTTTGCCGAGGAGTACGCCGAACGCATCGGCTACTTCGCCTTTTGCCAATGGCTGATTCACCGCTGCCTGGAACGCGCGCAAACCGCTGCGCGCAGTGCCGGCATGGGCATTGGCCTGATCGCCGACCTCGCAGTCGGTGCCGATGGTGGCGGCAGTCAGGCCTGGAGTTTTCAGGATGAACTGCTCGCCTCGCTGACCGTTGGCGCACCACCGGACATCCTCAATCGGTCCGGTCAGGGCTGGGGGATTTCTGCGTTCTCCCCCGAAGGCCTGATTCGCAATGGCTTTCGTGCATTTATCGAAATGCTTCGCGCCAACTTCGCCCATGCCGGCGGCCTGCGCATCGATCATGTCATGGGGCTGCAACGGTTGTGGGTGATTCCCAATGGTTCAGCGCCGGCCGACGGTGCCTACCTGTATTACCCGGTGGATGACTTGCTGCGTTTGTTGACCCTTGAGTCCCATCGCCATCAAGCCATCGTCCTCGGTGAAGACCTCGGCACCGTGCCCGACGGCCTGCAAGAAAAACTCATCGCCCGCTCCATACTCGGCATGCGCGTGCTGTTGTTTGAACAGAACAACACCCACTTCAAACCGATTCTCGACTGGCCGGACAACGCGCTGGCGACCACCAGCACCCATGATCTGCCGACACTCAACGGCTGGTGGCATGGCCGCGACATCGACTGGAACGCTCGCCTGGGTTTTGTCGATGCCAACGGCGAAATCGAATGGCGCCACCACCGCCAGCGTGAGCGCGAAGGCCTGCGTGGCGCCTTGAGTCAGGACCCGCAGAACTTTCGCGAGGAGTCCCACGAAGCCGATCAAATCGTTGACGCCGCTGTGCGTTACCTCGGCCACACCCGCGCGCCGCTGGTGTTACTGCCGATGGAGGATGCGCTGGGCATCGACGAGCAAGCGAACCTGCCGGGCACGATCGACACGCACCCGAACTGGTCGCGGCGCCTCCCCGGCACCGCCGAAGCGTTGCTTGACGGTGTGGATGCCGCGCGACGCCTGGAGCTCCTGGCGTGCGCGCGCCTTCAGGCTGCCGAGCGTGACCAATGAATCAATCGCTCATCCAGCCGCTGCGCGCCACCCTGCGACTGCAATTTCACAAAGATTTTACCCTGGCACAAGCGGTGCCACTGGTGCCGTATTTCGCCCGCCTCGGCATCAGCCACATCTACGCCTCGCCTCTGCTCGCCGCCCGGGCCGGTTCGATGCACGGCTACGACGTGGTCGACCCGACGCAAGTCAACCCGGAACTGGGTGGCGAGCCTGCGCTCAGGCATTTGGTCAGCACCCTGCGCAAACACGGCATGGGACTGATCCTCGACATTGTCTCCAACCACATGGCGGTCGGCGGCAACGACAATCCGTGGTGGCTGGACTTGCTGGAATGGGGACGTCTGAGCCCGTACGGCGAGTTCTTCGACATTCAGTGGCACTCGCCGGACCCGTTGATGGAAGGCCAGTTGCTGTTGCCATTTCTGGGTAGTGATTACGGTGTCGCGTTGCAAGAAGGCACTTTGAAGCTGCAATTCAATGCGCAAACCGGCAGCTTTTACGTCGAGCACTACGACCATCATTTCCCGATCTGCCCGAACGATTACGGTGAGTTGCTCAAAGCTGAAGAAGCACTGAAATCACTGGCCGATCGTTTCAGTGCACTGAGCTACCAGACCGACGCCCATTCGCTGGCCATTCCTTTGAAGGAAGAGCTGCAACAACTGGCAAGCGATACGCAGATGCTCGAAGCCATCCAGCGCAATCTGGCGAATTACGACTCCACCACCGAAGCAGGCTTCCACAAGCTGCATCAGTTGCTGGAACGCCAGAGCTATCGCCTGGCAAGCTGGCGCACGGCGGCGGACGACATCAACTGGCGGCGCTTCTTCGACATCAACGAACTGGGTGGACTGCGCGTCGAACGTCCGGCGGTGTTCGAAGCGACCCACGGCAAAATTTTCCAGTTGATCGCCGAAGGGCTTGTGGATGGTCTGCGCATCGACCATATCGACGGCCTCGCCGATCCGCGTGGTTATTGCCGCAAGCTGCGCCGCCGTGTCGATCTGCTTGCGCCGGGGCGTCATCTGCCGATCTACATCGAGAAGATCCTCGGTGCTGGCGAAAGCCCGCGCCGCGACTGGGCGGTGGACGGCACCACGGGTTACGAGTTCATGAACCAGTTGTCGTTGCTGCAACATGATCCCGATGGTGAGCACGTCCTCGGCGACTTGTGGCAACGCCGTACCGAACGCCCCGCCGCGTTCATCGAAGAGGCGCAACTGGCGCGTCAGCAGATCCTCAACGGTTCGCTGGCCAGCGATTGCGAAAGTGTCGCGCAGGCCTTGCTGCAAGTGGCCCGCGATGACTTGATGACCCGCGACCTGACCCTCGGTTCGATCCGCCGCGTATTGCAGGCGTTGATTGTGCACTTCCCGGTCTATCGCACCTACATCAGCGCGATGGGCCGCTCCACTCAGGATGAGGTGTTTTTCCAGCAGGCCATGGACGGTGCGCGGCAGACCCTCGGCGAAGGCGACTGGCCGGTGCTCGACTGCGTCGCGGCCTGGCTCGGTGGCACGCCGTGGCGGCAGAAGCCGCGCGGGCGTTCGCGCAAGATTCTCAAACATGCTTGCGTACGCTTCCAGCAACTGACGTCGCCAGCAGCCGCCAAAGCCGTGGAAGACACGGCGCTGTATCGCTCGGCTGTGCTGCTGTCGCGCAATGACGTCGGCTACAACACCGAACAATTCAGCGCACCGGTCAGCGATTTCCACGCCGTCAATCAGCAGCGTCTGAGCCAGTTCCCCGACAACCTGCTGGCCACCGCCACCCACGATCACAAACGTGGTGAAGACACCCGCGCGCGCCTCGCGGTACTCAGCGAACGCAGCCACTGGTATGCCGAACAAATCGAACTGTGGCGCGCCCTCGCTCGCCCGGTGCGCAGTGATGATCAACAACCGTCGACCGGCGATGAGCTGATTCTCTATCAAGCCCTGCTCGGCAGTTGGCCGCTGGATTTGCACGATGGCGATCAGGCCGGGTTTGCCGACTACGCCAAGCGCATCTGGCAGTGGCAGCAAAAAGCGTTGCGCGAAGCCAAGCTGCAAAGCAGTTGGAGCGCACCCAACGAGGCCTATGAAAACGCCGCGCAGTCGTTCACCGAAAAACTGCTGACCGGCGACGAAGGCGAGCTGCTACGCGCAGCCCTGCACAAGACCGTCAACAGCATCGCCGCCGCCGGCGCGCTCAATGGTTTGGCGCAAACTTTGCTGCGCATGACCGTGCCGGGAGTGCCGGATCTGTATCAAGGCAACGAGTTCTGGGACTTCAGCCTGGTCGATCCGGACAATCGCCGGCCGGTGGATTACGCCGCTCGCGAGCACGCCCTGGAGGCACAGTTGCCGGCCGGGGAATTGCTGCGGCACTGGCGCGACGGACGCATCAAGCAAGCCTTGATTGCTCAGGTGCTGAACTGGCGCGTCGAACATGCCGAGCTGTTCCGTCGTGGCTCGTACCAGGCTCTGGAGGTGCTGGGCAGCCAGGCGCACAACGTGCTGGCGTTTGCCCGTGAACATGAGGGGCAGCAAGCCATCGTGGTCGTGCCGATTCGCTGCGCGACCTTGCTGGAAAACAGTGCTGTACCGCAGGTCAATGCGCTGCGCTGGGGCGATACGCGGGTGGTTTTACCATTCGCCGCCTCTGAAACAAACCTGAAGGGACTTTTCGCAACTAGCGCAGTCACAAAAAACAGGGAGTTGAAAGTCAGCGACGCGCTGGGGGATGTCCCGGTCAATCTCTTTATCCAACACTTAACCTAAGCGTGAGTTCAGTTCAGGAGTATTGCGATGAGTACCGACGATAAACGCATTCGCGAATTCGCCTATCAGATCTGGGAATCTGAAGGCAAACCCGATGGCCAGGGAGAACGCCATTGGGAGATGGCGCGCAAACTGGCCGAAGCCGAAGCACTGGCGCCAAAAAAATCGCCCAAGGCTGCTGGCGGCAAGACCGCTGAGGTAAAAACCCCGGCAGCCAAGCTAAAAACCCCGGCCAAAGCCAAGCAACCGAGCGCTGCCAAAGTCGTACCGCCGGGCGAAAAAGCCGCCGAGAAAAAACCGCGAGCCGCACGCAAGCCCCCGGCGAACTGACGCTCTCCCGAGTATTGAACTGAACGACCGTGTGGCGAGTTCGCTCGCCACCGAGGGCTCCTTCGTCCTTAAGAAACCCCCATAACCTTTGCGTACATGGGCTTTAGTGGTGAGGGGATTTATCCCCGTTCGGCTGCGCAGCAGTCGCAAAACCCCTGCACGCGGTATGCCTGATACACCGCGACGGCACTGTTTGGGGCTGCTTCGCAACCCAACGGGGATAAATCCCCTCGCCACAGGGTTTCGGCTGCAGGGAGTTCGAATCACAAGGAACTCTTCACAACTGGCGGCCCCCAAAGTATCTCAACAAGGTTTTGTGTCACCCCCAGAATTCACCGTTTTGCAGGAGCAATCATGACCCGTCCAAATAAAGCCGAGCCCGTCACACACGCCGAGCCATCGAGAATTCGTGAGGGGCTACCCTTCCCGCTCGGCGCGACCTGGGATGGCCTGGGGGTGAACTTTGCCCTGTTCTCCGCCAACGCCACCAAGGTTGAACTGTGCATTTTCGATGACGCCGGCGAAGTCGAACTCGAACGCATCGAACTCCCGGAATACACCGACGAGATCTACCACGGCTATTTGCCTGATGCGCATCCGGGGCTGATCTACGGCTACCGCGTTTATGGCGCGTATGACCCGGCCAACGGTCACCGCTTCAACCACAACAAACTGCTGATCGACCCCTACGCCAAACAATTGGTTGGCAAGCTGAAATGGTCTGAAGCGCTGTTCGGCTACACCATTGGCCACCCAGACGCTGACCTCAGTTTCGACGAACGCGACAGCGCGCCATTCGTGCCCAAGTGCAAGGTCATCGACCCGGCGCACACCTGGGGCAACGACCAGCGTGTCAGCGTGCCGTGGGACAAAACCATCATTTATGAAACCCATGTGCGCGGCATCAGCATGCGCCATCCCTCTGTGCCGGAAAACGTGCGCGGCACCTTCGCCGGCCTGATGAATGACGATGTGCTCAAGCACATTCGCAGCGTCGGGGTTTCGTCGGTGGAGCTGCTGCCGATCCACGCCTTCGTCAATGACCAGCATCTGCTGCACAAGGGCATGACCAATTACTGGGGTTACAACAGCATCGCGTTCTTCGCCCCGGACCCGCGTTATCTGGCCAGCGGCAAGATCGCCGAGTTCAAGGAGATGGTCGCGCACCTGCACGAAGCCAATCTGGAAGTGATCCTCGACGTGGTCTACAACCACACCGCCGAGGGCAACGAGCAAGGCCCGACCCTGTCGATGCGTGGCATCGACAACGCGTCGTACTACCGTCTGATGCCGGATGACAAACGCTACTACATCAATGATTCCGGCACCGGCAACACCCTGGACCTGAGTCACCCGTGCGTGCTGCAAATGGTCACCGACTCGCTGCGTTATTGGGCCAGCGAGATGCATGTCGACGGTTTCCGCTTCGACCTGGCGACCATTCTCGGGCGTTATCACGGCGGTTTCGATGAGCGCCACAGTTTCCTTGTGGCCTGCCGTCAGGACCCGGTGCTGCGCCAGGTGAAAATGATTGCCGAGCCGTGGGATTGCGGCCCCGGCGGCTATCAGGTCGGCAACTTTCCGCCAGGCTGGGTCGAGTGGAACGACAAGTTCCGCGACACCGTGCGTGCGTTCTGGAAAGGTGACGACGGCCAGGTGGCCGACTTCGCCAGCCGCATGACCGCTTCCGGGGAGATGTTCAATCAGCGCGGGCGGCGGCCGTATTCCTCGGTGAACTTTATCACCGCCCACGACGGTTTCACCCTCAACGATCTGGTTTCGTACAACGACAAGCACAACGAAGCCAACGACGAGAACAATCAGGACGGCAGCAACAACAACCTGTCGTGGAATCACGGCGTCGAAGGCCCGACCGACGATCCCGAAATCAATGCCCTGCGCCATCGGCAGATGCGCAACTTCTTCGCCACGCTGCTGCTTTCCCAAGGCACGCCGATGATCGTCGCCGGTGACGAATTCGCGCGGACTCAGGACGGCAACAACAACGCCTACTGCCAGGACAGCGAAATCGGCTGGGTCAACTGGGATCTGAGCGAGGACGGCAAGGCCCTGCTCAAATTCGTCAAACGCCTGATCAAGCTGCGCCTCGCTTACCCGATCCTGCGCCGAGGGCGTTTCCTGGTTGGCGAATACAACGAAGACATCGGCGTCAAGGACGTGACCTGGCTCGCGCCCGATGCCACCGAGATGACCACCGAGCACTGGCACGATGCGCACAACCGCTGTCTGGGCATGCTGCTTGATGGCCGCGCGCAGGAAACCGGCATTCGCCGCAAGGGCGCCGATGCGACCCTGCTGCTGGTGGTCAACGCCCATCACGACATCGTCAACTTCACCTTGCCGGAAGTGCCTGACGGCAGTTTCTGGACGTGCATGATCGACACCAACCAGCCGTCGATCCGTGGTCAGGAACGCTTCGACTTCGGCAGCGAATACTCGGTCACCGGGCGTTCGCTGCTGCTGTTTGAACTGCAACGTGACGAAGAAGACTGATATGGATCTGCAAAACTATCTCGCCCGCCGCCCCCCGGACTACAGCGACACCGTAGCGCTGGGTGGTTGCCTGCGGGCGATGGTCGAAGCCGGACTCGACCGCTTGCCGCTACCGGGCAGCGGCCACACGCTGCAGCGTTGGCAGCATCTGGCCGATGTCGGTGGCCACGATCTGGGGCTGTGCAAACTCTATGAAGGCCACACCGACGCACTGGCAATCATCGAGCAACTGGGTGGTTCGCCAACGCCGGGCAGCACGTGGGGCATGTGGGCAGCAGAACCGCCGCAAGCGCGGGTGCAAGTGCGGCCCGCCGGGCACTTGGTGACGTTGCATGGACGCAAGGCCTGGTGTTCTGGCGCCGCAGTCCTCAGCCATGCGCTGCTCACCGCGTGGGACGCTGACGATCAACAGCAACTGGTTGCCGTCGCACTTGATCAACCGGGCGTAACCATTACCGATCAAGGCTGGCAAGCCGTGGGCATGGGCGCCAGCGGCAGCGTCGAGGTGTTGTTCGACGGCGCAGAAGCCCAGGCCATCGGCAATCCCGGAGATTACCTGCAACGCCCGGGGTTCTGGCAAGGCGGGATCGGCATCGCCGCCTGCTGGTATGGCGCAGCGCGGCAAATTGCCGAGGTGTTGCGTCAACAGTGCGCACAACGACAAGAGCCGCATGCCCTCGCCCACCTCGGCGCGGTGGACTCGGCGTTGCAGGCCGCCGCTGACGTATTGCGTTTCAGCGCCTTGCACATCGATGCGCATCCCGAAGACGACGCCGAACTCCTCGCCCGTCGCGCCCGCGCCGTGGTTGAACAATCATCTGAGCAAGTGATGCGCGAGGTCGGCCGGGCGCTGGGCGCCGGACCGTACTGCAAGGATCGGCATTTCGCCCGATTGATCGCCGACCTGCCGGTGTTCCTGCGGCAAAGCCACGCCGAACGCGACCTCGCCGCCCTCGGCCAACTCGTTGCCGCGCAGCCCGCTGAGGCCTGGACGCTATGAACGCCGCGAAGAAAGACAATCCAATCGTCGGCCACGGCACGTCCCTGCAGCAATGGCAAAACTCTCAGCATCTGGCGGAACTGCGCAGCATCGATATTCTCGACCTGGTGCCAGCCGGCGCCCGTGCCGTAATCATCGCGCCGCACCCGGACGATGAAGTGCTGGGCTGCGGCGGCATGTTGCAACTGCTCGCCGCCGCCGACCGCCCGCTGCAACTGATCTCGGTTACCGACGGTTGCGCCAGTCACCCCGGCTCGGAGCGCTGGCCGGTAGAACGCCTGAGCGTGATCCGTCCGCAGGAGTCCGCCGAAGCCCTGCGCCGCCTCGGCTTGCCGATGCATCTTCTCAAGTGGCTGCGCGGCGGGTTCACCGATACCCAAGTGGCCGCTCAGGAATCGGCGTTAAGCGACTTTATCCAACGCCATCTGCGCCCCAACGACGTGGTGTTTACCACGTGGCGCGAGGACGGTCATTGCGATCATGAAGCCGTCGGCCGCGCCAGTGTCACAGCAGCGCGAAGAGTCGGCGCTACCTGCCACGAACTGCCCGTGTGGACATGGCATTGGGCAACCCCCGAAGACGCGGTCGTGCCGTGGCAACGGGCGCGCAAGATTCTGCTGACACCTGAACAAGTCGCGCGCAAACGCCACGCGGTGCAAGCCTTCGCCAGTCAACTGGAAGGCGACCCCGCTGCCGGACTCTCCCCAGTGCTGGCGCCGCACATTCTCGAGCGCCTGCTGCAACCGTTCGAAGTGGTGTTTCTATGAGCGTCGAGGATCGTTATTTCGAAGGTCTGTTCGCCGGCAACGATGACCCGTGGGCGTTCCGCCAGCGCTGGTACGAACAGCGTAAACGCGCGATCACGCTCGCCGCTTTACCACGCGCGCACTATCGGGCGGTCTTCGAACCGGGCTGCGCCAATGGCGAGTTGAGCGCCGAACTGGCGAGTCGTTGCGACCGATTGCTGTGCTGTGACACGGCGAGTGCTGCGGTGAACCTGGCGCGCACCCGATTGGGTCTGTTTGATCACGCCGAAGTCCGCCAAAGTCGCTTGCCCGGCAACTGGCCGGAGGAAAAATTCGACCTGATTGTATTTAGCGAAATCGGCTACTACCTCGATGACAAGGATCTGACAGAAGTGATCCGTCGAATCAGCGATTCCCTGACGGCCGACGGCCAATTGCTGGCCTGTCACTGGCGCCCGCCCATTGAAGGCTGCCCGCTGAACGCACGACAGGTTCACGATCTGATTCACGAACAATTGCAACTGCCGCGTGTGGCGCTGCATCAGGAGGCGGACTTCATTCTCGAAGTGTGGAGCCGCGAACCGCGCTCCGTGGCGGCGTTGGAGGGCTTGCGATGATTGGCATTCTGATCCCGGCGCACAACGAAGAAGACCTGCTCGACGAATGCCTGAGCGCCGCCGTGCGCGCCAGCCGGCATGGCTTGCTGGCCGGTGAACGGGTCGAAGTGCTGGTGGTGCTGGACAGTTGCACTGATCGCTCGGCGCAAATCGTCAGCCGCTATCCGGTGCAGAGTCTGCACATCGAGGCACGCAACGTTGGCCAGGCCCGCGCTGCTGGCGCCCAGGTGTTACTGGAGCGCGGCGCGCGCTGGATCTCCTGCTCGGATGCCGACAGCCGCGTCGCCGACGACTGGCTGGTGGCTCAGTTAGGACTGGGCGCGGACGCGGTGTGCGGTACGGTCACCGTCGAGCGCTGGCATGAATCGTTCGATGAGGCGGCGCAGATCCACTACCACCGCAACTATCGGGCCTGCGATGGCCACCGGCATATCCACGGTGCCAATCTGGGCATCAGCGCCGACGCCTATCGTTGGGCCGGGGGCTTTAAACCGCTGGCCTGCGACGAAGATGTGCAATTAGTCCGCGAGCTGGAACTGGTCGGCGCCAACATCGCGTGGAGCCATCGCCCGCAGGTTCATACCAGTGCCCGCTTCGACAGCCGGGCCCGTGGCGGTTTTGGCGACTATCTGCGAAATCTGGCACAGTTGGTACCAAAAAAACCGGATCAGATTGATCTGTAACGCGACGAATCCGAGTTCATGGGCAATACTCCTGTGCGCGGCAATCCAGGGTTCGGAGCGCAGCAAGGCAATCAACCAGCCTTCACGGGTCGGCCACGTCGGACTTCATGACGTTGGGCACGATTGAGGGCGAGACCACACAAGGACGTCATACCCATGAAAACGTTATCGCTCAGTGAAGGCGCACCGTCGGCGCAAATCTGGAACAGCGCGGCGCAACTCGACAATATCCCCGTCATCAATACCCGCAGTCTGGTGCCCAACGGCGCGCGCGCAGTGATCATCGCCCCGCATCCCGGCGATGAAGTGGTGACCTGCGGCGGCCTTCTGCAACTACTCTCAAGCTTGGGCCACCCGCTGCAATTGCTCTCCATCACCGATGGCAGCGCCAGCCACCCCGGGTCGCGACAATGGTCGGAAAAACGCCTGAGCGTATTCCGCCCACAAGAAAGCGTCGAAGCCCTGCGCCGCCTCGGCTTGCCGATGCACAGCCTGAAATGGGTGCGCGGCGGCTTCACCGACAACGCCCTCAGCGATCAACACAGCCAGTTAACCGAATTCATCGGCCGTTACCTGCGGCCCGGCGACGTGGTGTTCAGCACCTGGCGCGGTGACGGCAACGATGATCATGAGGCCGTCGGTCACGCCGCTGCCGAAGCCGCTGAACTGGCCGGGGCGACATTCCACGACGTACCTGTCCGGGCCTGGCACTGGCCGGAGCGCGAACAACAATTGATCCCTTGGGATCGGGCACGAAAACTGCGCCTGGACACCTGGACGGTCGCGCGCAAAAGCCACGCCACCCACGCCTACGCGAGTCAACTCAAGGGCGAACCGGTACTCGGTATTGCGCCGATGCTGCCGCCCGTCATCCTCGAACGCATGCGCTTGCCCTACGAGATCGTTTTCGTCTGACCTACCCGTGCAGGAGCTGCCGAAGGCTGCGATCTTGGGACCTTTGACTTTCGCACTGATGACCATTCGTCGGCACCTGTCAGATCTGACAGGTGCGCAACTCTCCAATCCAGCGTTCAATCACTCCGTCACCTACCCGACCGGAGTCCCTCGCCCAT
The DNA here is from genome assembly GCF_044760045.1 of Pseudomonas sp. NPDC098747. Classification (NCBI taxonomy): domain Bacteria; kingdom Pseudomonadati; phylum Pseudomonadota; class Gammaproteobacteria; order Pseudomonadales; family Pseudomonadaceae; genus Pseudomonas; species Pseudomonas sp. NPDC098747. The sequence goes on from NZ_JBIWAL010000008.1 coordinate 115,530, forward strand.
GTCCGCCAACGACCTGCCCGACAACAGCACCCTGCTCTTCAAGGAACTTGACATCCCCGGCCGCACCGGACCGGTGTCCGTGAGGCCGATGATAGTGTGGGGGATCAACCTGGCTGCCGCGCGGGACAACTTTCCCCGTCAGGGCCTGTTGTGCCGGGCCGGGCCGTGGAGTGCGATGGGCGTTGGCGACAAGCTGACGATTTTTTGGGGCGAAGGGCCGCACGTACACCAAGAGGTCATCGACAAGAACGAGGTCGGCACCGAGCTGCAGATGTTCGTGCCAGCGGCCCGCATCAACGAAGGCAAATTCGCCGTCTCCTACACCGTCACCCGCCTCAACCAGACTCCCGAGCCTTCGGACATGATGGAGGTTTTAGTCAAACTCACCCGCCCCGGCGGCCATGACGAAAACGATGGGCCGGGCCATTCGAAGCTGATCATGAGCATCCCGCCCGAGATCATCGCCGGTGGCATTGACCAGGACAACGTTGTCGACGGTTTTCTGGTCACCATCGGCAACGCTGACGGCTCGCCACCTTATCCAAACGCGGCGGCCGGAGATCAGATCCAGGTGACCTGTGGCGGGGTATTTGTGCTCAGCGAGCGGCTCACCCAGGATCAGGCCGAGGGCAAGACGCCGACCACGGTACACGTCGACGAAGCCGCCATTCGTGAGGCCGGCGACTCCGATGAAAGGGGGCTGCAGGTGGCCTTCGAGGTTTACGACCTGGTGGACAACCGCTCCGAGGACTGGAGCTTCGAGCAGCGAATAGTGGTCGCCGTCGACTCGACGCGGCTGTCGGCGCCGTTGCTCAAAGAAGCCGTGAACAACGTGCTGGACGTCGACAAGCTGGGCAACGCCAATGGCACGGCGCAGATCATCGCCATGGACGGCAGCAAATTCAAAGTGGGCGACATCATCATTGTGCGAATCAAGGGCACTCCGGTGGAGGGTGCGCCAATCGATGTCGAGATCAAGGGTGAACCGCTGGTCAGCTTGCCGAGCATTCCCGAAATTTCGCTGCCCAACGCTTTACTGGTGCAAATGGCCAAGTCCCAGCTCGCGATGTCCTACCGGGTGAAAAAGGCCGACGGTTCCGCAGAGCTGCGCGCCAAGACCCAGTTCATCAGTGCGATCGGCCAGATACATCGGCTGGCGGCACCGATCGCACTGGATGCGGTGCAAGGCGCCCTCGATCCGACGCTTGCACAAGTGCGCATCGAAATCGCGTGGAACGACTCCTTCGGCGCCGGCATTTCATTAGAGCTGATCTTGCTCGGTACTCGCCCCGATCAGACCCCGTACTTGCCCAAATTGCCGCTGCGCATCATCACCGACGGCGACATGGCTGCCAAAGACCCGCTGCGGATCAACATCCCCGGCGAACCGCACCTGTCTACACTCGAAGGCGGAACAGCGGAGCTGTACTACCGGGTGCACAGCGAAGACGCGGTGCTTAGCAAAATGAACCGGGTCAACGCCACCCATGCCGTCCGCGAATCGATCCACGCCGACATCCTGCAAGTCGGCAAACCGCGCTTGGAACTGCCGGAGCCAGTCGTGGCCGGCGTGGTCAACGGTATCCTGCCCGCCGACACCGACGGCACCACGCTGACCGTGCCCTACCAAAAAACGGAGTCCGGCGATGAGGTGACGTACAAATGGATCGGTTCTAAAACCGGCACGACCAGCGACTCGGTCAAGCTCAACTCGTTCACTGCCGGCAAGGAAGTGCCGTTCACCATCGACGAGGCGTTGATCAGGGGTAATGTAGGCGGCTTGGTAAAAGCGAACTATTCCATCAAGCGTTTGGCGGGCGGCACCAGTGATTCCGATTCACTGGAGTTCAGTGTCGGGGTGGCACTGGACCTCAAAGCGCCCTCCATCAAGCAGGCGCCGGAGGGTGACAGTCTTGACCCGTTCGCGGCGCAGGACCAACTCACCGCTGTCATTGATTACGTCGGCATGCGCGTCGGCGACGAGCTCAAAGCGACCTTCATGGGTGCCCCGGGAACCCCCGCCGGTGGCTCGCACACCACGGCGCCAATGACCGTCACCACGGTTGGCCCGCAGAAAATTGCGCTGTTGGTGGGGGTGCTTGCCTTCAATCTCGGTAAAGAGGTGACAGTGAGCTACACCGTGACCCTTGACGGTATGTCGAAAGACTCGGAGCCCTTGTTGCTGAGCGTGCTGCCGATTGCCGACGCAGACCCGGCGCTGGGCAAACCACTGATCAGGCAAGCCGCCAACAACGGCGAAGGCCCGGAGTTTGATGTTAGCGCCCTGACTGCAGCGGCAACCGTGCGCGTAAACAGCTATCCGCTGATCGCGTTGAAACAGCCTGGGTGGATGCGTGTGGAGGGCACCAACACCGATGGAAGCGCGTACGCCAGGACGCTCTGGCAGCCACCTGGAGGACAAACCAATATAACCTGGATCAATCAAGGTTTCTGGGACCACTCAATTGCATTGGCCGAGATGAAAAACCTTAAGAACGGCACTGGGTTTAAGATTCAATTCAAGGCTGGATTGAGTGGCAGCCAGGTCGAGAGGGAAGCCGTGCCGTTCGAGGAACGCATTTATACCGTCAAATCCAAGGTGTGGTTGACGCCGACGCTGGGCAATGTGCTCGACGACAAGGCCGTTGAAGTTACCGAAGGTCAAATAACCGTTAGCACCTCGTTGAAACTCAAAGGCACGGCCACCGAGGGTGAAAAAGTCGAAATTTATGACGGCAGCGGCGCAACTGCAGAGTTAAAGGGAACTGCCGACGTGCAACCAGTAACGGGAAACTGGGACTACACGATAACTGTACCCGTCGGCTCGCGGCGGCTGTATGCCAAGGCACTTTATCCCGCAAGTCAGGTACTTTCGAACGTGCGGAACTTGACCGTTACATTGGCCACAGCGCCGACGATCGATTCAGTCAAAGGCTCGCCGAGCGGTGTTGAAATTCCCGACAATGGTTCTACGGTAGAAAGCGCCGTCACGCTGACAGGCACTGCCGCCAAGGGCCAGAAGGTCCGAGTGTTCGATGGCACAACGTCCAAAGGTGAGCCCGTTGCAGGCGCGACCACCGGCGTCTGGACACTGCCCGTGACAGGTCTTGCCTACATGAAACACAGCTTCACCGCCAAGGCACTGTATGGCACAGGTCAGACATCTGAGGCCCGTAAGCTGACAGTACAGTTTGCTGATACTTCAGATTTTACAGGCTATAACTACAATGGATGGAGTTCAAACTACCCAATAACAATCGGGGTATCTAATGGAGTTTATTATCTAAAGTCTGCAGCCACCGGCGGCCCCATGCTCTTTAAACACTATAACGGAGCGGGCGCTGGAACTTACGAAACGTCCTTGACTTATAGAAACTCAGGAACTCCAAATTACGGACAAAACGCCATCTATATAGGACGGGAGGTGGTTCATTTATACCCCTCCGGGGGAAGTCAATGGAAAACCTTAAAAGCACAGCTCTCGACCTCTACGGAGAACTTTTTGCTTCAGATTATATTCGCCATGGAATCCACGGAAATCTCAAACATTACAGTGAGGAAAATTTCTTGAAGTTACCTGTGCGCTTTTGAAGTGCTGAGGTGAACAGATCCAGAGGAGACTGAGGGACAGATCATTTTTTCTCGGGATGAAGTTCGAAGCACTGCCAAAAATCGCAGTCTTCAGCAGCTTTGCGATCATGGATCTGGGAGCTGCAGAACGCGACAGACAACGTTTCCCCCGAAAAATCGCCCAACGCTTTGACTTTTAAACTCAGGTGTTGAAAGGACACCTACAGATACGGGTTTCAGGCTACAAATCCTTGCGCCTTTGCCTACAGCTACGCCAGAATCCGCCGGCTTGTGCGCCTTGGGGGTGGGTTTTATTGTGGGTCGGTCGCTGACTAATCAGCGATCGGGTCTCGCAGCCCGACGATCTCTGGACGCACAACACCCGTCGTTTCTATGGCGGCTGTACGTGGGAGACCTTAGGGTCTGCCGGTTCTAGAGTCCCGGTCTGCGACCCGCGTATAGCTGCCACCTATTTTCGTATCGCAGCGAAATGCGGCAGCTCCGTTGACTCTAGGAGCTTTATCAATGATCAAACCCACACCCAGCCCGCCCGAAACCGACCCCACCTCTCCCTACGAATCCCTCGATTCAAAAAAACTCAACGAAGCCGCCGATCGCGCGCTCGATCACTATCTTTCCCCGCCCGGCTCCACCCCACCGCCACGTAAGACCCGCAGAATGTACGCCGTTACCGCAGACTTCAAAAACGAGGAACTGCTGGTCGATGCCTGCGAAACACTCGCCTCGGCCAAAACCATCGCCAATGACTTCGCCCGCCTCTTGCCAGCGTCGCAGCGCAGGACGCTGTTGGGGATTGCGCAACTGATCATGCTGGGGGAACTGGCGGTGAATCGGGTGCTGGATAATCTGGAGTTGCCGGGCTAACACTGGCACAGCCCCTCGGCACAAATGGGGCAGTTCCACCGTTGGGTGGGTGTGCGCATTCCGACGGAACTGCCACCCCCACCCACCAGTCGCATGAACAGGCACTCAGGATTCAGAGGAGTAACCGTGTCCAGCGATCCCCAGCCTCACATCGTCGACGCACCCGCCATCCATCGCATGCGGGTGCTGACGGTCAATACCCACAAGGGTTTTACCGCGTTCAACCGGCGTTTCATTCTCCCGGAGCTGCGTGAAGCCGTGCGCAGCACTTCGGCCGATCTGGTGTTTTTGCAGGAAGTGGTGGGTGAACACGAGCGGCATTCGAACCGCTACAACGAATGGCCACAAACTTCGCAGTACGAATTTCTCGCCGACAGCATGTGGGGCGATTTCGCCTACGGGCGCAATGCGGTTTATCCCCACGGCCATCACGGTAATGCACTGCTGTCGAAATACCCGATTCGCGAATACCGCAACCTCGATGTCTCGATCACCGGCCCCGAGCGTCGTGGCTTGTTGCACTGTGTGCTGGATGTGCCGGGGCACGCCGAAGTACACGCGATCTGCGTGCATTTGAGCCTGCTCGAAAGCCATCGCCAATTGCAGTTGCAACTGCTCTGCCAGTTGCTCGAATCCCTTCCGGACGACGCACCGGTGATCATCGCCGGCGACTTCAACGATTGGCAGTTGCACGGCAACGCCGCCCTCGCCCGGCGTGATTATCTGCACGAAGCGTTCGAACGCCATCACGGTCGCCCGGCCAAGACGTATCCGGCGCGGTTTCCTCTGTTGCGTCTGGACCGCATCTACCTGCGCAACGCCAGCAGTCATGACCCGCAAATCCTTGGCAACAAGCCTTGGACACACTTGTCGGATCACCTGCCGCTGGCGGTTGAAGTGCATCTGTAGCAACGCATCACTCATGACCGTTCGTCAGACACGCCGACCGGCGCCAGAAAAACCTTCTACACCTTTAGAGGCTAAGGACTAGCACTTTCAATTCGTTAGGGTTCAGATCTCACGTAGTTCATCAGTTCAGAGGTTTTTAGATCCGGCACCCCTTCAAGGATGAATACCCCACTGGTTCCTCCATGGAAATTGCCAAGATGCGATCTAAAAATTCTTTGAAGGCTTTGCCACACACATTACTGCTGCCCGCGTCCATCCTGCTGCTCGTCAGCCCGCCAGCCTGGTCCGCCTGCGTGTTGACGCCCGGCGCCGGTAACGACGCCTTTACCTGTGACAGCGGCACCAGCGGTTCACTGACCGATCTGGCGGGCAACAACAGTCTGACGCTCCCCACCAATGGCACAGGCCGGATCAACGGCAGCGTTACCTTTGGCGGGGGGACCGACCGCGTTGAAATATACTCCGGCGTCATCACTGGCGCCGTCAGCCAAGGCAATGGCATTGATGATTTCGTCATGTCCGCCGGCACGATAGGCTCCCTGGCCCAGGGCGACAGTCGCGACACCTTCCTGATGACCGGGGGCACCATCGTCGGCGCTTTCGAGGACGGCGATGTCGCGCGCATGACCGGCGGCAGCATCGGCCGGGTCGACATGAAGCTCGACAACAATATTTTCGATCTGTCTGGCGGGCAGATTATCGGCAACATGGTGACCGGTTTTGGCACCGACACTATCATCGTCTCCGGCGGGCGTGTTGGCGGCAATGTCAGTGTCAGCGGCGGTAACGACAGCATCACCGTGACCGGTGGCGAAATCGGCGGCGAGATCCGCGCCAGTACTGGCAATGACACCTTGCTGTGGGACGGTGGTGGCATCATCCGCTCCGCAATCCTCATGGACGTTGGCAATGACAGCGCCACATTGCGCAACCTTGACGACAGCATTCTCGCGCTGACCCCCATCGTCAATGGCGGCGTCGGCACCGATGTGCTGACTTTCGACAATACGTCCACGGCCCTGCCCGCGCGGTTTATCAACTGGGAAACCGTCAATCTGAACAACGGTTCACAACTGGATCTGGGCTCGAGCAGCTTAGTGCTGGGCGACGCCGGAACCGGCAGTGGCGTGCTGAATGTCGATGCGAGTAGCTTTGTGCTCGCAACACAAGGGGCTGTCGCTCCCGCAGTGGCCGGGCAAGCGGTGACGTTCAATAACGCCGGTATCATTGATCTCACCCGCAGCAACAGCCGCACCGACGACACGCTCACCGTGCAGGGCAACTATGTAGGCAGCAGCGGCCAGTTGCTGCTGCAAAGTGTGGTGGCTGGCGATGATTCGCCGAGTGACAAACTGGTGGTCAACGACGGCAGCCTCGGCGGTGCAACGGTGATCAGCGTCAGCAACGTCGGTGGACTTGGCGCACTGACCCAGGTCAACGGCATCCAGCTGGTGCAGGCGCAGGGCAGCACGGTCAGTACCAATAACGCGTTTACCCTCAGTGGCCCGGTGTCTGCCGGTGCCTACGATTACTACTTGTTCAAGGGCGGCGTGACGGCCGGTACAGAGAACAGTTGGTACTTGCGCTCAGCCGTGGTTGCGCCGCAGCTCATCAGCGTGCCGAATCCAGATCCAGCGTTGCCGCCGATTCTGGTTCCGGTGGTGCCAACCCCCGTCATGGCCGCCATCACTCCCATTGTCAGCACGCCCGAACAACCTGCCGTCCCTGGCGAACCGACGCCCATTCCGTCGCCGCCGGGGCTGGCTGTTTTACCTGTACTCCCGGCGGCTGTGCCGGGCGCCGAGCCGATTCCCCTTTATCGTCCGGAAGTCCCGACCTGGTCGGTGCTGCCACCCGCCGCGGCGCAGTTGGCACTCAACGCACTGGGCACATTCCATGATCGTCAGGGCGATCAGCGCTTGCTCAGCGATACCGGCGCCTTCGGTGCAGGTTGGGGTCGGGTCTATGGTAAAAACCTCGATCAGACCTGGGCCGGCACCGTCACTCCGCGCCTGGACGGCTCACTCAATGGTTTTCAGGTTGGCAACGACCTGTACAGTTCGTTGACCTCGGGTGGCCAGACCCAGCGTCTCGGTTTCTTCGTTGGCCATAGCCGTTTGCAAGGCGATGTCGACGGTTTCAACGAAGGTTTTCAGGACAACAGCGCCGGTAAGGTCAAACTTGAAGGCGACAGTTATGGTTTGTACTGGACGCTGACCGATCCGAATGGCTGGTACGTCGATACTGTCGTGATGGGCACCCGCTTCGATGGCGACAGCCATTCCGACCGCGGTGTGGAACTGGACAATCGCGGGCATGCGCTGACGCTCTCGGCGGAAGCCGGTTACCCCTTTGCGCTCAACGACACCTGGGTCGTCGAGCCACAGGTGCAAGTCATCCACCAGAAAATCTCCCTCGACAGCCAGGACGATGGCATTTCACGGGTGTCGTTCGACTCCGACGACGCCTGGACCAGCCGCCTCGGTACGCGACTCAAGGGCCGCTATCAGGTCAGCGGCATGCCGCTGGAACCGTATCTGCGTGCCAACCTGTGGCATACGTTTTCCGGCACCGATTCGGTGACTTTCGACGACAGTGATGTGATCAGCACCGAGCAGAAATCCTCAACGGCGGATGTCGGCCTCGGTGTGGTGCTGACCCTTGACCGCGCAGTGAGCGTCTACGCCAGCACCGACTACAGCCGCAATATTGACAGCAATGACTTGCGCGGCGTGTCAGGCAATATCGGGCTGCGCATCGACTGGTAGACCTTCCGTCGGCAATAAAATGCTCTGGCCCGGCGTTTACGTCGTGTTTTTCTATGCAAACAACCACTTAGTTATGTGCAGAAAAACAAACGCTTGCACCGCCCGATTTACCACTACCGCTCATCGTTCAATTTCTTGACGCGCGCCCCTGACTCTTCTTATCTCTAGGTTACTACCCCCGGAATCACTAGCCGGGGCGAGCCTTCGGACTCTCGCGAAATCGAGCGTCCACGGTTCGCCTCGCTCCATTCGGTCGCCCCTCGTTCGGGGTAGGAGAGGCGCCACATCGAGATGTCGCATGCGCCCGCAAGGTAGACCTCCATGAAAACTTCAATCACCCCACACGAGATCAAAATCACCGTTTGCACAGTGTCGAGTTCTATCTTGCTGTGCTCATCCATGGAGGCGCAGGCCGCTCCTGCGGCGGATGACATTTCCCCTTGGTATCGAGAGAACGTCCCGGTTTTGACCTTGCCTGCGACGGTGATCACACCCGGCCCGCAACGCTTCAGTCAGCGGCCTGACCTGCGAGACTCTCGCCTGATCACCGAAGACCTCGCGCCCGGCGCCTGGGAGCGGTTTTACGGAGCCAGCTCCCGACAAGCGCAAACCGATGTCCTGTCGTCAGGTTTCGCAATCCCCGGCAGTGGCAACGCCAAAGGCCCTGCTGTCCTGACCCTGCAAAGCGGCAACGGCCCCACCCAGACTTTCGGCCTGATTGGCGGCGTGAACCAGATTCAGGCAAATGGCGCCGGCCCGCTCACCAGTCGCGCCCTTTCCGACCCGTCTACCGCCACTCTTAACTTACAAGGCCAGAGCCTTGGCGCCTATTACAGCCTGACCGGGGCGCAGGGCTGGCACGTCGACCTCTCGGCCAGCGGCGGTCGCGTCAGTGGCTTCAGTCGCAATCAGCAAGGTGCGCGGCAAGTCACCGAAGGTAGCGCGATAACCTTCTCGGTCGAGGGCGGCTACCCGATTGGCTTGAGCGAAAACTGGGTAGTCGAACCGCAGGCACAATTGATCAATCAGCGCATCACCCTCGACACCCCTTACGCGGGCTCGGGAAATGCGTCTTCCAGCGACCTTAACTCATGGAGCGGCCGCGTCGGCGCACGGTTGAAAGGCAGTTATGACTTGAACGGGTTGCCGGTCGAACCCTACGTGCGTACCAACCTGTGGCACACGGTGTATACCGGCAGCACGGTGACCCTGGATCAGGTCGACAAGATCAGCAGCAGTCGCAAATCTTCAACGGTCGAATTGGGGCTGGGTTTGGTGGCGCGAGTGACACCGGCGGTCAGCCTGTATGTCAGCGCCGATTACAGCAGTGATGTCGATGACAATGATTTGAATGGGATAATTGGCAGCCTGGGGGTGCGGATGCGTTGGTGAGCCTGCTAGCGATTGAAGGCGTCTCGGTATCAGATCAGCCCCCCCTGTGGGAGCGAGCTTGCTCGCGAAAGCGGTTGCACATTCAACATCATTGTTGGCTGTACCAACGCCTTCGCGAGCAAGCTCGCTCCCACAGTTTTTGCGGTGTCTGGCTAGCCCCCAGGTCGCAATATCAACACCGCTAACGGCGGCAGATTCAGCTCCAGCGACAACGCCTGGCCATGGCTCGGCACTTCTTCGGTGAACGCCCCGCCGCCGTTTCCATAGTTGGAACCGGCATAGGTGTCAGCATCGCTGTTGAGCAGTTCAGTCCAGCGCCCGGCAAACGGCACGCCCACCCGATACGCCTGACGCGGCACCGGCGTGAAGTTCGCCACCACCAACACCGGCTCGCCGTCCTTGCTCCAACGCAACCAGGCATAAACGCTGTTGATCGCATCGTCACCGATCAGCCACTGGAAACCCTGCGGCGCGTCGTCCTGATCGTGCAGCGCCGGCACTTCGCGATACAAACGATTGAGGTCGCCGACCAGTTTCTGCACGCCTTGGTGCTCGGAATACTGCAGCAGATACCAGTCGAGCTGCTGATCATGATTCCACTCGCGCCACTGGCCGAACTCGCAGCCCATGAACAGCAGTTTCTTGCCCGGATGAGTCCACATGAAACTCAGGTAGGCGCGCAGGTTGGCAAACTTCTGCCAGCGATCACCGGGCATCTTGTCGATCAGCGAATGCTTGCCGTGCACCACTTCGTCATGGGAAATCGGCAGGATAAAGCGCTCGGACCAGGCGTAAACCAGGCCAAAACTCAGTTCATTGTGGTGATGGGCGCGGTACACCGGGTCCTGCTGAATGTAATGCAGCGAATCGTGCATCCAGCCCATGTTCCACTTGTAGGCAAAGCCCAAACCGCCCTGCTGCGTGCTCTGGCTGACGCCCGGCCACGCCGTGGATTCCTCGGCGATCACCAACGCACCCGGCGCTTCCAGCTCGACCACGTCGTTCAAGTGACGCAAGAAGTCGATTGCCTCCAGGTTCTCGCGTCCACCGTGGCGGTTTGGCACCCATTCGCCAGCCTTGCGCGAATAGTCGCGATAGAGCATCGAGGCCACCGCATCGACGCGCAAACCGTCAATGTGAAAATGCTTCAACCAATGCAATGCCGACGCGAGCATGTAGCCGTGTACTTCGGTTCGGCCGAGGTTGTAGATCAGCGTGTCCCAGTCCTGGTGGAAACCCTCCAGAGGATTGGCGTACTCGTACAGCGCCGTGCCATCGAACTCGGCCAGACCGTGGGTATCGGTAGGGAAATGCGCCGGCACCCAATCGAGAATCACGCCGATTTCGGCGCGGTGACAGGCATCGATAAACTCGCCGAACTGTTCCGGCGTGCCATAACGCGCACTCGGGGCGAACTGCGAGAGCAACTGATAACCCCATGAGCCGCCGAACGGATGTTCCATGATCGGCATCAGTTCGATGTGGGTGAAACCCAGCTCCTTCACGTATGGGATCAGGCGTTCAGCCAGTTCCGGCCAGGTGTACTGGCGCGCCACCTCACCGAGATCATCCAGCTCGCATTGCCAGGACCCGGCATGCAGCTCGTAGATCGACAGCGGCGCCGAATGTTTCTGCCGCTCGCGGCGGCTGTTCATCCAGTCCTGATCCTGCCAGTTCACTTGCAGCGGCGCGGCGACTTTCGACGCAGTGTCCGGCGGCAGGCTGGTGGCCAGCGCCATCGGGTCAGCCTTGAGCGGCAGAATCCCGTGGGCGCCAAGGATTTCGTATTTGTATAACTCCCCCGCTTGCAGGCGCGGGATGAACAATTCCCAGACCCCGGAAGGATGGCGCAGACGCATCGGATGCCGGCGTCCGTCCCAGACGTTGAAATCACCGACTACCGAAACCCTACGGGCATTCGGCGCCCACACGGCGAAGCGCACGCCGTCAACGCCATCAACCGTTGTCAGCTGCGCGCCAAGGCAAGCGCTGAGGTCGCGGTGATTGCCTTCGGCGAACAGGTACAAATCCATTTCGCCGAGCAACTGACCGAAGCTATAGGGATCTTCCGCCTCCTGCTCACCACCGGCCCAGCGGGTGCGCAGGCGATACGCTCGCGCCTGATCGAAGTGGCCGACAAACAGCCCCGGCGTCTCGGTCTGCTGCAGCGGGCCGAGTTCTTCACCAGACGCCTTGTCCAGCACCAACACGCTCAACGCGCCCGGCAAATACGCCCGGATAAACTGCCCGCCGGCGCCATCGCCATGCGGGCCAAGAATGGAAAACGGATCCGGGTGTTCCGCACGTACCAGCGCGTCAATATCTTTGGCCGACGGCAGTAACGCTTCTTTAGCGTGACCCTGTTCCTTGTTCGAGAAACTCATAACTACTCTCCACCAAGATCGGAAAAGGGTTTGAGCCCCGTCAATAACCCGTACAAACCGTGCAACGGCACGGGCAACCACGTGGGGCGATTTTCGGCTTCATAGGCCACTTCATAGGCCGCCTTCTCCAGACCGAACAACGCGAGCGCGGCGTCGGCACCCTCAGGATCTTGCCAAGCATGATCAAGACTAGCTGCTGCTTGGCGATATGCCTCGACAAATGCCGCTCGCGCTTCAAGCAGATAACGTTGCGCCACGCGACGGCGGGCGTCTTCGGACTCAGGACTGTGATCAACGTTGTGCACGTTGATGGTCATCGCCGCGGCGTAGTCGAAAGAACGCAGCACACCGCTGACGTCCTTGTACGGGCTGTGTTTGCCGCGGCGTTCGCTCAATGGTCGCGCGGGTTCACCCTCGAAATCGATCAGATAGGCATCGCCCTTGATCACCAGCACCTGACCCAAATGCAAGTCACCGTGGACACGAATACGCAAACCGCCGGCGGCTTTTTTCGCCAGATCCTGCACATGGGCAAGGATGGTTTTCTTCTCGTCGAGCAGCCGTGCGACCAGTTTCTGATCCGCCGCGCTGAGTTCGCCCTGATGCTGCTTGAGCAGTTTCAAAGCATGCTCGACCTGTGCGGACACATCCTTGCCGGTCGCCTGCATATCCTTGGCCGAACTCACCTGCGGCGCAAAATCGGCGTTGTCGGTTGGCGCCGCCAGCATCTGGTGCATCTCACCGAGGCGCTGACCCAGCATCCCGGCAAAATCCTTCAGCTCGCCCAAGGCGTTGTAGTGCTGATCCTGCTCGGACATGGAATCAGCCAGTTCATCGCGCAACGCCCGTTCGAGGTTGTTCTGCGTCCATTCCCACGCATCGCCCTGATTGCTCAGATAGCCTTGGGCGATCATCAGCAGATTGTCTTCGCCCTTGGCGTCGCGGCGAATCACCGAGCCCAGCAGCGGTGAGATATTGGCAAATCCGGCGGCGGTCAGGTAAGCGCTCATCTCCAGTTCGGGGTGTACGCCAGACGCTACCTTGCGGATCAGCTTAAGCACCAGGCTGTTGCCGATTACCACCGAACTGTTGGATTGCTCAGCCGACAGATAACGCACTTCGGAGTCGCCACCAAGGTTGAGTTTTTCAAGATGCGCCGTCGGTGCGAAACGGATCTCGCCTTCGGGAGATTCCAGCACCGTGTTGTTCTGCATGCCTTGCATGACCGCACGAACAAACCCTTCGAGGCTGAAGGCGTCAGTGATCAAGCCGACCTGACGCACTCGGCGCACGCGGGCCAGCGCCAATTGCTGCGGCAACGCCGGACCGACGTAATCCTCGGCGATGAAGCCGAACGGCAGCTGATAACGGCTGGTCTGGCCGCCGCTGGTGACTTCGATTTCGCTGAGCAGCACGGGTTGCTGCGCATCGCCAAACCGCACGCCGTAAGCCAGATTGACCTTTTCGATGGCCGCGTCCTTGCCGGCGAACCAGCGACGGTTTTGCAGCCAGCTCGGCAAAATGCTCTGTTCCAGCGTCGTGCGGGACGGCGCTTCAAGCAGCTCTTCCATGCGCTTTTTAAGCACTAGCGTGGTGAAGTCCGGCAAGCTTTGCACCGGTTCAACGTGCCAGCTCGGCATCTGGTTTTCGGCCGCCAGGGCGAACCAGTAGAAGCCGTAAGGCGCCAGAGTCAGCAGGAAATTCAACTGACCAATCGGCGGGAACGCATTACCGCCGAGCATTTCCACCGGCACCATCCCGGTGTAGGCCGACAGGTCGAGCTCGGCCGCTTGTGCACTGCGCGACACGTTGGCCACGCAGAGAATGATTTCGTGTTTGCCATCGGCATCGGTGAATTCACGGGTGTAAGCCAGAATCCGCCGGTTGCTCGGCGAGAGCATTTTCAGCGTACCGCGCCCGAACGCCTTGGACTGTTTGCGCACCGCGAGCATGCGCCGCGTCCAGTTCAGCAGCGAGTGCGGATCGCCGGCCTGGGTTTCGACGTTGACCGACAAATAACCGTACTGCGGGTCCATGATCGGTGGCAGCACCAGACTGGCCGGATCGGCGCGGGAGAAGCCACCGTTGCGGTCGATCGACCACTGCATCGGCGTGCGCACACCGTCGCGGTCGCCGAGGTAGATGTTGTCGCCCATGCCGATTTCATCGCCGTAATAAAGGGTCGGCGTGCCCGGCATCGACAGCAGCAGGCTGTTGAGCAATTCAACGCGACGGCGGTCGCGTTCCATCAACGGCGCCAGACGTCGTCGAATACCGAGGTTGATCCGCGCGCGACGGTCAGCGGCGTAGTAATTCCACAGGTAATCGCGTTCCTTGTCGGTGACCATTTCCAGCGTCAGTTCATCGTGGTTACGCAGGAAAATCGCCCACTGGCAGTTGGCGGGAATTTCCGGGGTCTGGCGCAGAATGTCGGTGATCGGAAAGCGATCTTCCTGGGCCAGCGCCATGTACATACGCGGCATCAGGGGGAAGTGAAAAGCCATGTGGCATTCATCGCCATTCAGGCCATGCGCGTCGGTGTCACCGAAATACAGCTGAGTGTCTTCTGGCCATTGGTTGGCCTCGGCGAGCAGCATGCGGTCCGGGTAGTTGGCGTCGATTTCAGCGCGGATCTGCTTGAGGACGTCGTGGGTTTCCGGCAGGTTTTCGTTGTTGGTGCCATCGCGCTCGATCAGGTACGGAATCGCGTCCAGACGCAGGCCATCGATGCCCATGTCCAGCCAGTAGCGCATCACCGACAGCACGGCTTTCATTACTTGCGGGTTGTCGAAATTCAGGTCCGGCTGGTGCGAATAGAAACGGTGCCAGAAGTACTGGCCAGCGACCGGATCCCAGGTCCAGTTGGACTTTTCGGTGTCGAGGAAGATGATCCGCGTGCCGTCATATTTCTGGTCGTCATCCGACCACACATAGAAGTCTCGCGCCGCCGAACCGGGCTTGGCCTTACGCGCCCGCTGAAACCACGGGTGCTGGTCGGAGGTGTGGTTAATGACCAGCTCGGTAATCACCCGCAAGCCGCGTTTATGCGCCTCGGCGATAAAGCGTTTGGCGTCGGCCATGGTCCCGTAATCGCTGTGCACGCCACGGTACTCGGCAATGTCGTAGCCGTCGTCACGACGTGGCGAGGGATAGAACGGCAGTAGCCAGATGGTGTTGACGCCCAGTTCGGCGATGTAATCGAGTTTGGCGATCAGGCCGGGAAAGTCGCCGATCCCGTCGTTGTTAGAGTCGAAAAACGATTTGACGTGAACTTGATAGATCACCGCGTCCTTGTACCAGAGCGGATCTTTGATAAAGGTGGCTGCCTTGGGTTTCTTCGCCATGTGAAACTCCTGTTGAATTCTTGGATACAACCAACGTTGCATTGCCTGGTGGTGACCTGTGACCTGTGACCTGTGGCTTGTGACCTGTGACCTGTGACCTGTGACCTGTGACCTGTGGCTTGTGGCTTGTGGCTTGTGGCTTGTGGCTTGTGGCTTGTGGCGAGGGGATTTATCCCCGTTCGGCTGCGCAGCAGTCGTGAATCCTGAGCACTCGGTGTGCATGACAAATTGCAGGGGGCCGCTTCGCAGCCCAACGGGGCGGTGCGACGTTTCGCTAAATCCCCTCGCCACTGGAATGCATTGCTAACATCGGGTGTCGGTGTCAGTTCATGCGGCGGTAATCCGCCAGATGCCGAACGGCTGATACGCCGGGTCCAGGCGCATGAACTGATACTTACCGTGCCAGTCCCAGCGGTGCCCGCTCATCAAGTCTTCGCCGTGCGTGGTCGCATCGTCCGGCAGGCCCATTTCCCACAACGGCAGTTCGAAATTCGCTTCCTGCGCGTTATGCGGATCAAGGTTCACCGCGACCAGAATGAAGTTGCTGCCATCAGCGCTGCGTTTGCCGAAATACAGAATGTTGTCGTTCCACGCGTTGTAGACCTGTAAGCCCAAGTGCGTGTGCAATGCCGGGTTTTGTCGACGGATACGATTGAGCTGGGCGATTTCGGCAATGATGTTGCCCGGTGCGTTGAAATCGCGGACGCGGATCTCGTACTTCTCGGAATCGAGGTATTCCTCCTTGCCCGGCACCGGCGCCGCTTCGCACAGTTCAAACCCCGAATACATGCCCCACAGGCCAGAGCCCATGGTCGCCAGCGCCGCACGAATTAGAAAACCCGCGCGCCCGGATTCATGCAGGAACGCCGGGTTAATGTCCGGCGTATTGACGAAGAAGTTCGGTCGGTAGCATTCGCGCCACGGCGATTCGTTAAGCTCGGTGAGGTACGCAGCCAACTCGGACTTGGTGTTGCGCCAGGTGAAATAGGTGTAACTCTGGGTGTAACCGACCTTGCCCAGGCGCGCCATCATCGCCGGCGTGGTGAACGCTTCAGCGAGGAAGATCACTTCCGGATGCAGCGCCCGCACGTCGGCAATCAGCCATTGCCAGAACGGCAGCGGCTTGGTGTGCGGGTTGTCGACGCGAAAGATCTTCACGCCCTCCTCGACCCAGCCGATGACGATGTCCCGCAACTCGACCCACAGACTCGGGATCGCGTCCGGGGCATAGAAGTCGACGTTGACGATGTCCTGATATTTCTTCGGCGGGTTCTCCGCGTATTTGATCGTGCCGTCCGGCCGCCAGTTGAACCAGCCCGGATGCTGCTTGAGCCACGGGTGATCCTGGGAACACTGGATGGCGAAATCGAGGGCGATTTCCAGACCATGATCAGCCGCAGCAGCCACCAGTCGACGGAAATCCTCACGGCTGCCGAGTTGCGAGTGAATCGCCTCGTGCCCGCCCTCCTCGCTACCGATGGCATACGGGCTGCCCGGATCATCCGGGCCAGCAGTCAGAGAATTGTTGCGGCCCTTGCGGTGAGCGCGGCCAATCGGGTGGATCGGCGTGAAATACAGGACGTCGAAGCCCATATCCTGAATCATCGGCAACCGCGAGTGCACATCATTGAACGTGCCGTGGCGGTTGGGATCGTCGGTGATCGAGCGCGGAAACAGCTCATACCAACTGGCGAACTCCGCCAGTTCACGCTCGACATCCATAGGGAATTCGGCGCTGACGCTCAGATAGGCGCGGTGATCGGCCTGGGCCATCAGTTGCGCACTGCGCGAGTGCAGAAACAACGCGACTTGCTCGGTTTCGAGCAACCCGGACAATTCATGGTGCAGCGCGGCCAGTTGTTCGCTGAGCTGACCTTCGCTGCGCTCGGCGGCGTGTTGCACCATGCTGCGACCTTCTTGCAGCTCCAGTGAAACCGGGACGGCGGCGTTGTGTTTCTTTTCCAGTTCGTACTGAAAACTGGCGAAGTGATCGATCCACGCTTCGACGCAATACAGAAATCGCCCCTGATGTTCCGGGCGGAAACTGCCGCGCCAGCCGTTATTGCCCAACTCCGACATGACCTCGCTCTGCCAGCTCTCTTCGCCTTCTGCACGCCAGCGAATGCGTACTGCGAGCTTGTCGTGGCCGTCGGCAAACACCTTGCTGGTGACAATCACATCGCGCCCGGCAATCGACTTCACGGCGAACTGGCCGCCATAGAGAGTCGGCATGGTGTCTTCAATAACGATGCGCGGCACCAGCAGCGCCTGCGACAGCGGCATGTGCGGGTTGTAGCTCAGCTCTGAGGGTTTTTCAGCAGTCATCGAGCATCTCTCCTTAACGCCCCAAGGACGCTCTTGTGCCGGTTCAGTCTTCACAACAAAGCACCTGCCCCGGAATGAACTCACTTAGGTTCCGAGCAACCGGCGCCGGGAAAAGTTCACAGGGATTTTCCTGTGCAACCCGGTGGATCGAATTCGCCACCAGGTGGTCAATCCACTTAAGCACTTCTCACGCCATGTGCCACACGGAGGTCTACCTGATGAACAACCCGTTCCCGGCCGAAACGCCCGATCCGAACATCGACAACCCGACCATTCCCGAGACTGAACCGCAACCTATCCCCGAGCAGGAACCGCCAGGCACCACGCCACCGGCCAAGGAAGAACCACCGACGACGATGCCGCCGGTGATCGTCTAAACCGACACGATCGTTCCCATACAGAGTGTGGGAGCGATTGATTACAAGCGATCATCCTTCTGCTCATCCTTGTCAAAAGGCTGATCGTCCTTATCAAAGATCCGCACTATCCTCGGCATCACGCTGAAAATCCCCAATGTCAGGACGGTACAGAGCAGCGCAGTCGCCTCTTTGCCCAACCCCGCTGCCACACCGATGGCTGCTGTCATCCACAACCCGGCAGCAGTGGTCAGACCTTTGACGTGACCTTCATGACCTTCCTGATTTTTCAGGATGGTGCCGGCGCACAGGAAGCCGATCCCGGCAATCACCCCCTGCAATACCCGACTCATCGGATCGGACTCTGCGCCCGAGGTCTGCGGCACCAGCACAAACATCGCCGCACCCAGCGCCACCAGCATGTGCGTTCGCACGCCGGCCGCCTTGCCCTTTTGCTCGCGCTCGAAACCGAGAATCCCGCCGAGTACCGCCGCCATCAGCAGGCGCACGGTAATCCGTGTCAGTTGCGACGCATCGCCGATGTCGGCGAATTCCGCTTGCAGCGTTTCCAGCACCTCTTCCCACCACGCGTTCATCGTGCAGTCCTTGTTATGGCTCGATATAGGGTGGACAGCAGCGACCATTAATCAGTTGCGCAGAACGATCTGCGGGCCTGGTGCCCTAACCCTTCAGATACCCGTGAAAAAAGGACAGCCCCATGACCGTTCGAATCGATGAAACCAATCCCGAGTCAAAAGTGTGTTTTTTCACCGTTGAAAATGGCGAGGAAATTCGCATCTGCGACACCCTCGAGGTCAAGACAGATAGCGAGAAAGCCATGTCGTTCGTAGAAATCGAAGCGCGGCGCGTCTACATCACCGAAGCAGAGGCCGACGCCTTGACCGTCGCAGGCGTTAAAGACGGGCGTAAGCACTTGAAAGCCGAGTCGAGTGATTCGGTGATTTGATTGACCCCGGTCAACACCCCGCGCGAACGTCTGCTTCAGGCGTTTGCGCCTTAGCCTGCGGGCTGCTTCAAGTTGTCGCAGGCGCTGCATGAAAGCCCATCTGATACGGTTTTTATAGAGATAGCTGAGTCTGTTATGCAAACAGATCGACGCTCATAGTTCATCGGCCTGATGGAGGCTGATGAGCGAACGACCATGAGCGAACAAATCCCCGTCCGAACCGTAGAAGCATCACCCACTATAAAGAGTGTGCCCGCACGCCCAATGAAGGCGACGGCCAAATCCAGCGACAACCAGATCCACACCCGCAGTTTCACCGGCCTGTTCCGCAGCCTGCGCATGAGCGGCGCGGGTTTTCTGTTTCTGTTGTTCTTTGGCACGGTGTGGTTGAACTGGGGTGGTCGCCAAGCCGTGTTGTGGGATCTGGCGGAAAGCAAATTCCACATTTTCGGCGCGACCTTCTGGCCACAGGATTTCATCCTGCTCTCGGCCCTGCTGATCATCGCCGCGTTCGGCCTCTTCGCCATCACCGTTTTCGCCGGACGGGTCTGGTGCGGTTACACCTGCCCGCAGAGTTCGTGGACATGGATCTTCATGTGGTGCGAGAAGATCACCGAGGGCGAGCGCAACCAACGGATCAAACTGCAAGCCGCGCCATGGGGCTTGAACAAACTGGCACGCCGCGCGGCCAAGCACACCTTGTGGCTGGCGATCAGCGTGCTCACCGGCCTGACCTTCGTCGGCTACTTCACGCCGATCCGACCGCTGGCCGAAGAGCTGCTGACCCTGCAAATCGGCGGGGTAAGTCTGTTCTGGGTGCTGTTCTTCACCGCCGCAACGTACATCAACGCCGGCTGGCTGCGCGAAGCCGTGTGCATGCACATGTGCCCGTATGCGCGGTTCCAAAGCGTAATGTTCGATAAGGACACACTGGCGATTTCCTACGACGTGGCCCGCGGCGAAAACCGTGGCCCGCGCAAACGTGATGTAAAACCGGCGGAAGCAGGACTGGGCGATTGCATCGACTGCCATTTGTGCGTGCAGGTGTGCCCGACCGGCATCGACATCCGCGACGGCTTGCAAATGGAGTGCATCGGTTGCGCGGCGTGCATCGACGCCTGTGATTCGATCATGGACAAGATGAACTACCCGCGCGGCTTGATCCGCTACAGTTCCGAGCGCGAATTGCAGGGTGGCAAAACGCATCTGCTGCGGCCACGGCTGATCGGTTACGTGGCGGTGTTGCTGGTGATGATCGGCGCACTGGCATTGGCCTTGGTCGAGCGGCCGATGGTGTCGCTGGACGTGACCAAGGATCGCGGATTGTTCCGCGAAAACGGTCAGGGCCAGATCGAAAACATCTACAGCCTCAAAGTCATCAACAAGACCCAGCAGCGCCAGGATTACCACCTGAGCCTGGTCGACGGCAAGGCCTTCCAGCTACAAGGCAAAACCGAACTGAGCCTGGCGCCGGGCGAGATTGTCGACGTACCGGTGTCGGTCGCGATGACCACGGAGCGGCCAAGCAGCAGCTCGCAGACCTTGAGTTTCAAGATCGCCGACAGCGATGAGCCTGAGGTTTATAGCGTGGCGAAGAGCAGGTTTGTGGCGCCGATGAATCGCTGAAGCTTTAAGATGTCAGCGGTTTTCAGGTCGTGGGGTATCCGTTCGAATGCCCCTCACCCTAGCCCTCTCCCAAAGGGAGAGGGAACCGACCGAAGTTACTGCCGACAATTGGCGACGTGAAATATCGAGTCGCCTTCGGATTCACCAGCGGTAGATCAGGTTTGAGAAAACTTTCAATCTCCCACGGTCAGTCCCCTCTCCCTCCGGGAGAGGGCTAGGGTGAGGGGCAGTTGCCTGGCACCCCACACAACCACCAAGCACCAAGGCCCTCGATGAAACGCTACGAAAAATTCGCTGAAGACATCGCTGAACTGATCCGCTCCGGCGTCCTGGGCCCCGGCCAGCGTGTGCCATCGGTGCGCTATGCCAGCCAGACCTACGGCGTCAGCCCGTCCACGGTGTTTCAGGCCTATTACCTGCTCGAACGTCGTGGCCTGATCCGCGCCCGTCCGCGCTCCGGTTACTTCGTCAACACTCATGCACCGAGCCCGTTCTCGGAGCCAGTGATCAGCAGCCACGTCAACGATTCCACCGAAGTCGACGTTAGCGAACTGGTGTTCTCAGTGCTGGAATCGATCAAGGACCCGAGCACCGTGCCGTTCGGCTCGGCCTTCCCCAGCCCGACACTCTTCCCCTTGCAACGGCTGTCGCGGTCACTGGCCAGCGCCGCGCGAGAGATGGACCCGCGCATGGTCGTCACCGACATGTCGCCGGGCAACCCGCAACTGCGTCGACAGATCGCCCTGCGTTACATGGTCGGCGGCTTGATGCTGCCGATGGAAGAACTGTTGATCACCAACGGCGCCCTCGAAGCGCTGAACCTGTGCCTGCAAGCGGTCACCGAACCCGGCGATCTGGTGGCCATCGAAGCCCCGGCGTTCTACGCCAGCCTGCAAGTGCTGGAACGACTGAAACTCAAAGCCGTGGAAATCCCCGTGCACCCGCGCGACGGTATCGACCTCGGGGTGCTCGCGCAGACGCTGGAACGCCATCCGGTCAAGGCCTGCTGGTGCATGACCAGTTTCCAGAACCCGATGGGCGCGACCATGCCCGAGGCGAAGAAACAGGAACTGGTCGAACTGCTGCGCCGCCATCAGGTGCCGCTGATCGAAGACGACGTCTACGCCGAACTCTATTACGGCCAACAGGCGCCAAAACCGGCTAAGGCCTTCGATACCGAAGGGCTGGTGATGCATTGCGGTTCGTTCGCCAAAAGCCTGGCCCCCGGCTATCGCATCGGCTGGGTCGCGGCCGGGCGCTACGCGCAGAAAATCGAACGGCTGAAACTGATGACCTCGCTGTGCGCCTCGATGCCGGCGCAAGCGGCGATTGCCGACTACCTGCAACACGGCGGCTATGACCGGCATCTGCGCAAACTGCGCTATGCGCTGGAAGAACAGCAGAGCGCGATGCTGGCGGCGATTGCTCGTTACTTCCCGGCGCAGACGCGGGTCAGCCAGCCGGCGGGCGGCTACTTTTTATGGCTGGAATTGCCACCGCAGATGGATTCATTGAAGTTGTTTCAAATGGCGCTGGCGCAAGGCATCAGCATCGCGCCGGGGCCGATTTTCTCGCCGACTCAGCGGTTCAGGAATTGTATTCGCTTGAATTACGGCAGCCCGTGGACCGAGGATTCGGAGAAGGCGATGGAGACGTTGGGGCGGATTGTGCGGTCGTTCTGACAGTTTGATGTTGCCTTCAATAAAGCTTTCGCGAGCAAGCTCGCTCCCACAGGTTTCGATGTCGTTCACAACATACCTGGCCGACAAAAAACACTGTGGGAGCGAGCTTGCTCGCGAAGAGGCCGGATCAGTCAACACAAACCCTGAAGATCAGCGCCCACCCCCCAAATCAACAAACGTTCCCGTCGCATAAGAAGCCTTGTCCGACAGCAGCCAGATAATCGCCTCCGCCACTTCATCCGGGCGCCCGCCACGGGCCATCGGGATCGCTGACTCAAGCTTGCTGACCCGATCCGGGTCGCCGCTCAGCGCATGGAAATCGGTGTAGATGTACCCCGGACGCACAGCGTTGACCCGAATCCCCTCGCCCGCCACTTCCTTGGACAAACCAATGGTGAAGGTGTCGAGCGCGCCTTTGGACGCTGCGTAGTCGACGTATTCATTCGGTGAGCCGAGACGCGCCGCCACCGACGACACATTGACGATGCTGCCGCCCTGCCCGCCGTGTTTGGGTGACATGCGCAGGATCGCGTGCTTGGCACAGAGAATCGGCGCCAGAACGTTGGTTTTGAGGATTTTGAGGACGCGAAATTCGGACATTTCATCGACCCGCGATTTTTGCCCGACAGTGCCGGCATTGTTCACCAGAGCGGTGACCCGGCCCAGCTCGGTGTCGACTCGCTGAAACAGTGCGATCACTTCGTCTTCGATGCTGACGTCGGCGCGCACCGCGATGGCTTGTGCGCCCAGCGCACGGACTTGCTCCAGCACACTGTGCGCGGCCTGTTCGTCCGACTGGTAGTTGATGCAGATCCGATAGCCCTTCTCAGCAGCCAACAACGCCGTAGCAGCGCCAATCCCGCGCCCGCCACCGGTGATCACAATGACTTTATCCATGCTGGCCTTTCCCCCAAATGCACACGTAACCTTCCGGGGAAAGAATAACCGCCATTGGCGGGTTTTGCATGGCCTGCATCAAAGGCTGGACCTGAGACAACACACCATCGCGGCTGGAGAAACTTTTGTGGCGAGGGAGCTTGCTCCCGCTGGGGCGCGAAGCGGCCCTTCTTTAGACAGCATGGGCCTGCTGTGCAGTCCAGCGGGAGCAAGCTCCCTCGCCACAGGTAGGTATTAAGTCAGACCACCGACCGGCTCTCGCCCCGGGCAATGTCGCGCATGAACTGCTCCGCCGGCAGCGGATGTCCCAGCAGATACCCTTGCAACGAATCGCAACCCAATTGCGTCAGGAAATCCTGCTGCGAGCCCGTTTCCACACCTTCGGCCACAATCCGCAGCCCCAGCGCCTGCCCCAGTGCAACGATCGCCGAAACAATCGCCGCATCGTCGCTGTCATGCTCCAGATCGCGGACAAATCCACGGTCGATCTTCAACTCGTTGGCCGGCAGACGCTTGAGGTACATAAGGCTTGAATAGCCGGTGCCGAAGTCATCAATGGACAAATCGACGCCCATGTCCGACAACTCCTGCAACACCGTCATGCTCGCATCGGCGTCGCTCATCGCTGTGGTTTCGGTGATTTCCAGGGTCAGGCTGTTGGCCGGCAAATGGTGGGTTGCCAGCGCTTTGGCAACGCTGCGCACCAGCCCTGCGTGGCAGAACTGCAACGCCGAGAGGTTCACCGCAATGCGCCAGTCGGTGTAGCCGAGCACGTACCACTCGCGCATCTGTCGGCAGGCTTCGTTGAGCACCCATTCGCCGATCGGGATGATCAGCCCGGTTTTCTCCGCCAGATCGATGAATTTGTCCGGCATCAGCATGCCGTGGATCGGATGCTGCCAGCGCAGCAGTGCTTCTGCGCCGACCGGTCGACCGTTGGCGGCGTCGAACTTGGGCTGGTAATGCAGGCTGAACTGACTGTGCTCCAGCGCTGCGCGCAGGTCTTGCAACAGTTGCAGTTGTTTGCGCGCGTTGGTGTTCATCGACGCGTCGAAGAAGCTGTAACCGTTTTTACCGCCGCCCTTGGCGTGGTACATCGCCGCGTCAGCGTTCATCAGCAATTCCTGAGCACTCAGGCCGTTGCCCGGGTACAAAGCGATGCCGACGCTGGCGGAAATCTGCAAATCATGTTCAGCCACGCGAAACGACTGCCCAATCAGCCCGACCTGGCGCGCGGCCAGACCCAAGGCATCGTCGGGCTCGGTCAGGCGCACCAGCAAGACGAACTCATCGCCGCCGATCCGCGCCAGCGTGTCGAGGCTGCGCAAATCTTCGCGCAGACGCACGCCGACTTCGCGCAACAGCTGATCGCCCATGTGATGGCCGAATGCATCATTGACCGGTTTGAAGCCGTCCAGATCAATAAACATCAACGCAAAACAGCCGCCCTGCTCGTTGACCTTTTTCATCGCTTGATTGATTCGGTCGTCCAACAGCATGCGATTAGGCAGACCCGTCAGGGTGTCGTGCAGCGCCAATTGCGTGAGTTCGCGGTTGGCCACGGTCAACGAGTGCGCCAGATCGGCCGTTCGTGCTTCAAGGCGTGCGTCGAGAATCGAGGTCAGCAAGGCAATCGACAGCACCGCCAGCGTGGTAATCAGCACCAGACTATCGAGGCCGTTGCCCTTGAGCCCGTCGACGGTTGCGCCGCAGAAACTGCCGTCAGGAAACTGCGCGGCGGCCATGCCGGTGTAATGCATGCCGACAATGGCGATGCCCATGAGCACCGCAGCGCCAGCGCGTATCGGGCGCACATAAGGCGAATGCTGACGCAGGCGAAAAGCGATCCACAGCGCTGCGGCAGAAGCACCGACCGCAATCAGCAAGGAAGCGCTGAACAGCGTCGGGTCGTAGTCGATCCCGGGGGTCATGCGCATCGCCGCCATGCCGGTGTAATGCATGGCGCTGATGCCGGCGCCCATGATCAGCGCGCCAAACGCCAATTGCAGAATTGGCAGTTTCGGCTGACTCACCAGCCACAAGGCAAAACCACAGGACAGCACCGCGATCAGCAGCGACAGCGCCGTGAGGGCTATGTCGTAACCCAGTTCGATGGGCAGTTTGAAGGCGAGCATACCGATGAAGTGCATCGACCAGACGCCAATGCCCATGGCAAAACCACCACCAGCGGTCCAGAAATGCACGGCTCGGCCCCTGGCCGTGGCGATACGTCCGGTGAGGTCGAGCGCGGTGTAGGACGCGAGTATCGCCACACACAGCGAGATGAAAACCAGAGTGGAGGAATAACTACCGATGAGCATGCGGATTCTCGTGGCCGCCTGAACCGTACTGCGTCAATTCTCGGTCGGGCAAAAGCGGCGATTGTACTGATTGCACAGAAGAACGCACTGACAAAGTAACCATTTTGCCATCAACCCGATGAAACGTTTGTTTGATCGTCCTACAAGGCTCTGGCCCGGTGGTTACACGCGCCGTACATAGCCCCTGCATGATCTCAAGTAGGCCTCTGCTGACACTGAACCCCTGTGGCGAGGGGATTTATCCCCGTTGGGCTGCGGAGCGGCCCTAAACCCAGCAACCCGATTATTCCTGACACACCGCGTTAGATGGTTTCAGGACTGCTTCGCAGCCCAACGGGGATAAATCCCCTCGCCACAGACTCCCCTCATTACACAGATTTTCCTCATTACACAGATTTTCCTCATTCCACAGGTTTTCCTCACTACCCAGGTTTCCCTCACCCCAGGTTCTCCTCCACCACAGATTATTTCCGATCTTTAATCGGTTGTGTCACTAGCCTCCAGTTCTCCATCCCAACCCCCGCCCAGCGCAGCAATCAACTGAACACTGGCAATCAAGCGGCTCTGCAGAATACTCAGCACATTGCGCTCGTTGCTCAGCGCCGTAGCCTGCACCGTCACCACATCGAGATAGGCAATCAGCCCGGCCTTGTACTGGTTTTCAGTCAGGCGCAGCGAATCACGGGCAGCATCCAGTGCTTCCTGGCGCACGGCCGCTTCGTCTGCATACACCTTGAGCTGGACCAGATAGTTTTCCACCTCGCGGAAACCATCGAGCACCGTCTGCCGGTACTTGGCCACTGTCTGGTCGTACACCGCTTCAGTGCGGTCGACTTCTGCCGAACGTATGCCGCCATCAAACAGCGGCAAGTTCAGTTTCGGCCCCACCGACCAGAAGCGGTTCGGCAAGCTGATCAGGTCATTTGACGTACTGCTGCTGTAACCGCCGCTCAGGCTCAGGGACAAGTCCGGGTAATACGCAGCTTTGGCCACGCCGATGTTGGCGTTGGCGGCAATCACCGAGCGCTCGGCCGAGGCGATGTCCGGGCGGCGTTCCAGCAGCTGCGACGGCAGGCTCAACGGCACCTGCGGCAGATTCGGGATGGTCTGGGTTTCGGCGATGTTGAAGTTTGCCGGCGCTTGCCCGGTCAGCACGGCAATGGCGTTTTCAAACTGTGCGCGCTGCCAGATCAGGTCGATCAGATCAGCCTGGGTGCTTTTCAGTTGCGTCTGCGCCTGCGCCACTGCGTCACGCCCGGAAACGCCCGCACGGTATTGGTTCTGAGTCATTTTCAACGAACGCTCATACGCCGCAACCGTCGCTTCGAGCAAACGCTTCTGCTGATCGATCACCCGCAGTTGCAGGTAGTTCTGCACCAACTCCGACTGCTGGCTCAAACGCATCGCCGCCAGATCGGCGAAGCTCGCCTGGGCACTGGCCTCATCGGCTTGAAGCCCGCGGCGCAGCTTGCCCCAGATATCGGCTTCCCAACTGACGCCCAACTGCGCGTTGTAGGTATCGCGAATACCACTGGAAGAACTGCTCAGGCTTGAACTGCTGCTGCCGGTGCCCTGGCTGGAGCGGGTTTTACCCACGCTCAGGTCGACACTCGGATAAAACGCACCGCGCGCACTGCGCACCAAGGCTTGGGCCTGACGGTACTGGGCTTCCGATTGCGCGACTGTCTGGTTGGCGTTGTTGAGTTTCTCGACCAGCCCGTTGAGTTGCTGATCGCCATACAGTTCCCACCACGCGCCACGGGCCAGCGAATCGCTCGGGTTGGCCTGACGCCAGCCTTTGGCTTCCTTGTATTGAGCGATTTGCGCTGTCTGCGGGCGCTGGTAGTCCGGGCCGACGGCGCAAGCACTGAGCATCGCCACGCACAGTGACAGGCTCAACAGGCGCGAGCCGCGAGCAGTGGCCAGATTGAAAAGCGAACGGTCAGTCATAGCGGAGTTTCCAGAGCAGCATCAGTACGCACGCCGCGCCATTTGTTGAAGCGATGGCGCAGTTTGTCGAGATAGAGGTAAACCACAGGCGTGGTGTAAAGCGTCAGCACCTGGCTGAAAATCAGCCCGCCGATGATGGTCAGGCCCAATGGCTGGCGCATTTCTGCACCCTCCGCGCGGCTGAGCAGCAACGGCAAGGCACCGAGGATCGCGGCCAGCGTGGTCATCAGAATCGGTCGCAACCGTTGCAAACAGGCGCTGCGGATCGACTCCAGCGGAGTCATGCCCTGATGCCGTTCCAGTTGCAGCGCCAGATCGATCATCAGGATCGCGTTTTTCTTGACCACGCCGATCAACAGGAACAGCCCGAGCAACGAGATCAAGCTGAACTCGCCGCCCAGCGCATAGATCGACAGCAACGCGCCGACCCCGGCCGAGGGCAGCGTCGACAGAATCGTCAGCGGATGGATATAGCTTTCATAGAGCACGCCCAGTACCAGATACACCGCCAGCAACGCGCCAAGAATCATGAACGGCTGGCTCTTCTGGGTCGCGGCAAAAGCATCGGCTGTGCCGGCCATTTTCGCGATGACATCTTCCGGCAAGCCGACCTTGGCAATCGCCCGCTCGATGGCGGCACTGCCCTGCTCCACCGTCACGCCTTCAGCCATGTCGAAGGCAATATCTTCGGAAGCGAACTGACCTTCGTGGCTGACGCGGTCGTCTTCGAGGCTGCTTTCGTAGTGGGCAAAGGTCGACAGCGGCACCCGCGCACCGTCGGCGGTGATGACCTGCACTTGCTTGAGCGTCACCGGGTCCTGGGCGTATTTCGGATTGACCTCCATCACCACTTGATACTGGTTGAGGCTGTCGTAGATCGTCGAAATCTGCCGCTGGCTGTAAGCGTTGTTCAACACCGAGGTGACCATGTCCATGTCCACGCCAAGGCGTTTGGCCTGGTCGCGGTCGACGATCAACGTCACCTGCTGTGCGCCTTTGCCTTCGCGGGCGTCAATCGCCGTCAGTTCCGGCAAGGCTCGCAGCGCAGCAACCACTTTCGGATACCACTCACGCAATTGACCGAGATCGCCGCTTTGCAGGATGTAGCTGTACTGCGACGAGGTTTGCTCGCGGCCACCACCAAATTGCAGATCCTGATCCGCCATCAGCATCAGTTGCGCGCCGGGCACTTTGGGCATTTCCTTGCGCAGGCGCTCGATGACTTTCTGCGCCGACAACTGGCGATCCTTGATCGGTTTGAGGCGCACCAGCATGAACGCGTTGTTGGTGCCGTTGCTGCCACCGATGAACCCGGCGACACTCTCGACCGCTTCGTCCTTGAGCACGGCGCGACGGAAGATTTCCATTTTCGGCTGCATCACGCTGAACGACAGCCCGTCGTCGCCGCGCACGAAACCAATCAACTGACCTGTGTCCTGCTGCGGCATAAAGGTTTTCGGGACCACCACGTACAGCGCCACATTGACGCCAACGGTAACGAACAGGCTAAGCAAAGTCAGGCGACGGTGGCGCAGTACCCAGTCGAGGCTGATGGCGTATTTGTCGACCATCCAGTCGTTGGTGCGGCGGCTCCAGCGTTGCAGACGGTTTTCCTGACCCGGTGTGTGCGGCTTGAGCCAGCGCGCGCAGAGCATCGGCGTCAGCGTCAGGGATACAACCAGCGACACTACAATGGCAGCGGCCAGCGTGATAGAAAACTCGCGGAACAGGCTCTCGACAATCCCGCCCATAAACAGGATCGACAGGAACACCGCGACCAGCGAGACGTTCATCGACAGCAAGGTAAAACCGACTTCCTTGGCCCCCAGATACGCCGCCTGCATTGGCTTGACGCCTTCGTCGATGTGCCGGGAAATGTTTTCCAGCACCACGATGGCATCGTCCACCACCAAGCCAGTGGCGAGAATCAGCGCCATCAGCGACAGGTTGTTCAGCGAGAAGCCATAGAGGTACATCACCGCAAACGTGCCGACCAACGACACCGGCACGGCCAGCGTCGGAATCAGCGAGGCGCGGAAGTTGCCCAGAAACAGGAACACCACCAGGATCACCAGCGCCACGGCGATCAGCAGGGTCATCTCGGCTTCGTGCAGGGTGGCCTTGATCACCGGCGAGCGGTCCATCGCCAGATTCAGCTTCACGCTGGCCGGCAACACCGCTTGCAGCGCCGGCAACTGTGCCTTGATCTCGTTGACCGTCTCGATGATGTTGGCGCCGGCCTGGCGGTTGATCACCAGCAGCACCGCCGCGTCATCGTTAAAGAAACCGCTGTTGTAACGGTCTTCGACACCGTCACTGACCTTGGCCACGTCTTTGAGGCGCAACGCGGCACCGTCGGCGTAGTGAATGATCAGCGACTCGTAATCCTTGGCTTTCTCTAATTGATCGTTGGCCTGGATCTGCCACAGCCGCTGGCCGTCTTCGACCGACCCCTTCGGCCGGCGCACGTTGGCATCGGCGATGGTTTTACGCACATCGTCGAGCGCCACGCCGTACTGGTTGAGCGCCTGAGGTTCGAGTTCGATGCGCACGGCCGGGAGCGAACTGCCGCCGATCTGCACTTCACCGACACCCTGCACCTGCGAAAGGCTCTGCGAGAGGATGGTCGACGCCAGATCGTACAGCTGACCTTTTTCCAGCACGTCCGAGGTCAGCGACAGCACCATGATCGGTGCCTGCGACGGGTTGACCTTTTTATAGGTCGGCATGCTGCGCATCCCGCTCGGCAGCAGATTGCGCGAAGCATTGATCGCCGCCTGCACTTCCCGCGCTGCGCCGTTGATGTCGCGGTCGAGGTCAAATTGCAGAATGACCCGGGTCGAGCCCTGACTGGAGCGGCTGCTCATGGTGTTGACGCCGGCAATGGCGCCGAACGAACGCTCCAGCGGCGTCGCCACGGTGGACGCCATGACTTCCGGACTGGCGCCGGGCAGGCTCGCCTGCACAACGATCACCGGGAAGTCCATTTGCGGCAGTGGCGACACTGGCAGCAAACCGAAACTGACACCGCCCAGCAACATGATCGCCAGGCTCAACAGCATGGTTGCCACCGGGCGCTTGATGAAAGGACCGGAGAGGTTCATCGAGTCTGGCCTTCCCCACCCATCACTGTGGGAGCGAGCTTGCTCGCAAAGGGGCCGGCACCTTCAACATTGATGGTGAACGATCCACCGCTTTCGCGAGCAAGCTCGCTCCCACAGGGGATCTGTGCGCAGACAGTCATACCGCCACCTCTTCGGTGTCGGCATTGGTTTTGCCAAAGCGACGACCGAGGCGATCGAAGTACAGGTAAATAACGGGCGTGGTAAACAGCGTCAGCACCTGACTCACCAGCAGGCCACCGACCATCACCAGACCCAGCGGCTGGCGTAGCTCAGCCCCGGAACCGGTAGCCAGCATCAACGGCACGGCACCGAACAGCGCCGCCAGTGTGGTCATCAGGATCGGCCGGAAACGCAGCAGCGCCGCTTGATAGATCGCCTCCGCCGGCGCCATGCCTTGGTTGCGTTCAGCGTCGAGGGCGAAGTCGATCATCATGATCGCGTTCTTCTTGACGATGCCGATCAGCAGGATGATGCCGATGATCGCGATCATCCCAAGATCATTGCCGCTGAGCAGCAACGCCAGCAACGCACCGACCGCCGCTGACGGCAGGGTCGAGAGAATGGTGATCGGGTGGATGTAGCTCTCGTAAAGCACGCCGAGCACGATGTACATGGTCACCACCGCCGCCAGAATCAGCAGCAAGGTGCTCGATAGCGACGCTTGGAACGCTTCGGCTGCGCCCTGGAACTGGGTCTGCACGCCGACCGGCATGCCGATGTCTTTCTGCACCTGTTCGATGACGTCCACCGCATGCCCCAGGGCTACGCCCGGTGCAAGGTTGAACGACATCATCACCGCCGGGAACTGACCGATGTGAGTGATCGCCAGTTGCGCCTGGCGTTCCTCGACATGGGCCAGACTCGACAGCCGCACCTGCGCGCCGTCAGTGGTCTTGACGTGGATCTGATCCAGCGCCTGCGGGCCGATCTTTTCCCCGGCCTGAGCCTGAAGCACCACGCGGTACTGGCTGGCCTGAGTGTAAATGGTTGAGATCTGTCGCTGCCCGAAGGCGTCGTACAGTGCATCGGTGATGTTCGCCACCGACACACCCAAGCGCGAAGCCGCATCGCGGTCGATCACCAGATAGACCTGCAAGCCCTTGTCCTGTAAGTCACTGGCAACGTCGGTCAGTTCCGGGCGCTGCGCCAAGGCTTCGACCAAGCGGCCGCTCCATTGGCTGAGCAACTCGGAGTCCGGAGAGGACATGCTGAACTGGTACTGGGTGCGGCTGACGCGATCCTCGATGGTCAGATCCTGCACCGGCTGCATGTACAGACGAATGCCGACCAGTTTGTCCAGTTGCGGTTGCAGGCGCGCGATGACTTCGGTGGCTGTCAGGTCGCGGTCGCCGTGCGGCTTGAGGTTGATCAACAACCGTCCGCTGTTGAGCGTGGCGTTATCGCCATCGACGCCGATGTAGGACGACAGACTCTGCACCGCCGGGTCTTCAAGAATGACCTTGGCCAATGCCTGTTGACGCTCGCCCATCGCAGCGAAGGAAATCGACTGCGGCGCTTCGGAAATCCCCTGAATCACCCCGGTGTCCTGCACCGGGAAGAAGCCCTTCGGCACGATCATATAAAGGAACACAGTCAACGCCAGTGTGCCGATGGCGACCAGCAAGGTCAGCGGCTGATGCTTGAGCACCCAGCGCAGCATCCGCCCGTACTCGGCGATCATCCAGTCAATCACCGCACCACTGGCCCGGTAGAAGCGGCCCTGTTCGTGCTCCTCGGGTTCGCGCTTGAGCAGACGCGCGCACATCATGGGCGTCAGGGTCAGCGAGACCACGAGGGAAATCAGGATCGCCACCGCCAGGGTGATCGCGAATTCGCGGAACAGCCGCCCGACCACGTCAGCCATAAACAGCAGCGGGATCAGCACGGCGATCAACGACAGAGTCAGGGAAATCAGGGTGAAGCCGATCTGCTTCGCGCCTTTGAGCGCGGCTTGCATCGGGCTGTCGCCCTCCTCGATGTAACGCGAGATGTTTTCCAGCATCACGATGGCATCGTCGACCACAAAACCGGTGGCGATGGTCAGGGCCATCAGGGTCAGGTTATTCACCGAGAACCCGGCGAGGTACATCACGCCGAACGTACCAATCAGCGACAGCGGTACGGCCACCGACGGAATGATCGTCGCGCTGAAACGGCGCAGAAACAGGAACGTCACCATCACCACCAGCGCGATGGCGATCAGCAACTCGTGCTGAACGTCTGTGACCGAGGCGCGAATGGTCTGGGTACGGTCGGTGAGCACCGTGACTTCGAGACCGGCCGGCAGGTTGTCGGTGATGCTCGGCAACAAGGCCTTGATGCGGTCGACCACCTCGATCACGTTGGCGCCGGGTTGACGCTGAATGTTCAGCAGCACGGCCTGATTCTGGTTGGCCCATGCGGCCAGACGCTCGTTCTCGGCGCCGTCGACAATTTGCGCGACATCCTTGAGCCGCAATGGCGCGCCGTTCTTGTAGGCGAGGATCAGGTTGGCGTAGTCCTTGGGCGACGTCAGTTGGTCATTGGCATCGAGCATCGAAACCCGGGTCGGACCGTCGAAGTTACCTTTCGGCTGGTTGACGTTGGAGGCACCGATCAAGGTGCGCACGTCCGACAGGTTCAGGCCGTTGGCGGCCAGCGCCTCCGGGTTGACCTTGATCCGCACGGCCTGACGCTGACCGCCGGCAATGCTGACCATGCCGACACCGCTGATCTGAGCGATTTTCTGCGCCATGCGCGTATCGACCAGATCATTGAGTTTGGGCAGCAGCATGGTTTTCGAGGTGATGGCCAGGGTCAGCACCGGGGTGTCTGCCGGGTTGACCTTGTTGTACACCGGCGGTGCCGGCAGGTCGCTCGGCAGCAGGTTGGTTGCGGCGTTGATCGCGGCTTGCACCTGTTGCTCGGCGACATCCATGTTGATGTCGAGGCTGAAACGCAAGGTCAGCACCGAGGCGCCGCCGGAGCTGGTCGAAGCCATTTGCGTCAGCCCCGGCATCTGCCCGAACTGGCGTTCAAGCGGCGCGGTGACGGCGCTGGTCATCACGTCCGGACTGGCGCCGGGATACAAAGTCATCACGCGGATGGTCGGGTAATCGACCTGCGGCAACGCCGACACGGGTAGCAGGCGATAAGCGATCAGGCCGGCCAGAATAATGGCCAGCATGCTCAGGGTGGTGGCTACCGGACGGAGGATGAACAGCCGCGAAATGTTCATGCGCCCTTCTTGGCCTTGTCGGTGACAGCGGCATCAGTCGGGGTGGCAGCAGACTTGCCTTGCAGGTGTTCGGTCGGCGTGGTCGGCACTTGATTGCTGTCGTTGACCACTTCCACTTCGCTGCCTTCCTTGAGTCGGTCGGTGCCTTCGAGTACCACGCGATCGCCGGCAGTCAGCCCTTCAGTGATCACGGTGTTTTCACCGTCACTGGCGCCGATCTTCAACTGGCGGATGGTGACTTTCTTATCACCGTCCAGCGCGTAGACGAAGGTGCCGTTGGTGCCGAACTGAATCGCGGCGGACGGGGCCAGCACGACGTTTTTCAGGGTGTCGGCCAGCAGGTGCACGTTGACGAACTGATTGGGGAACAGCAACTGATCGCGGTTTTCGTAACGGGCCTTGAACTTCAGGGTGCCGGTGGCCACGTCGATCTGGTTGTCGAGGCTTTGCAATACGCCGGTGGCTTGCAGTTTGGTGTCGCCGCGATCCCACGCTTCGGCCGGCAGCTTGGCGCCGCTGCGGTAGCGGGCGAGCACGGTTTCGAGGTTGTTTTCCGGCAGCGTGAACGCGACGCTGATCGGCTGGGTCTGGGTGATCACCGCGAGGAACGTCGTGTCGTTGGCCGCAACGAGGTTGCCGACGTCCACTTGACGCAGGCCGACGCGACCGGCAATGGGTGCGCGGATC
This sequence comes from Pseudomonas sp. NPDC098747, assembly GCF_044760045.1. NCBI lineage: Bacteria > Pseudomonadati > Pseudomonadota > Gammaproteobacteria > Pseudomonadales > Pseudomonadaceae > Pseudomonas > Pseudomonas sp. NPDC098747. The sequence goes on from NZ_JBIWAL010000008.1 coordinate 149,935, forward strand.
TTGGTGAATTCGAGATTGAGTTTGGCGTCGTTGACCGCCGCCTGATTGGTCTTCACCGTGCCTAGATATTGGCCGACCAGCGCTTCGGCAGTGTCCAGCGTCTGCTTGGCGATGCTGTCTTCCTTGAACAGACCGCGATAGCGCTCGACATCGACCTGCGCGTTTTTCAGTTGCGCCTGATTCTGCAGCAAGGTGCCTTCAGCCTGGAGCAGGGCGTTCTGGTAGGAGCGCGGATCGATCTCGGCCAGCAAGTCGCCAGCCTTGACCATCTGGCCTTCCTCGAAATGGATCTTCACCAGCTCGCCGCCCACCCGGCTGCGCACGTTAATGGTGTTGAGCGCGGTGACGGTGCCCAGCGCCTTGTAATACAGCGGGAAGTCACCCGTGACCGCCGGCGCCACGCGCACCGGAATCGGCCCGGTTCCGCCACCGAAGCCCGGCCGCATCATCCCGGAACGCCCGGCATTACCGGCCGCAGCCTTCTCGCCGCCCTCCTTGCTGGCTGAGCCGGCGGGCCAGAATTTCCAGCACAGCACGGCGATAACCAACAATACAAGCAGGCTGATCAGCCAGCGACGGGAGTTGCGAGGGGACGATTGCATGGAGTGATTAACCATTGGGCGCGTGGGCTTCTTCTACGGGAGGCTGAACGATAAGCACTGATGGGGATTAAGCAAAGCAGCTTTACCGGCAATTTACCTTCAACTTACGTTTCAAGGTGTGAGGCAAAACACTGATACACAAATGAAAACGGCCTGGACAGGGCCAGGCCGTTAACAATTGTAAAAGCGCTGTTGCGCAGTTTACTTCAGTACCGCCAGAGCAGCGTCGTAGTTCGGCTCTTCAGCGATTTCCTTGACCAGTTCGCTGTGCAGGACATTGTCGTTTTCGTCCAGAACAACAACCGCACGGGCGGTCAGGCCTTTCAGCGGGCCGTCAGCGATGGCTACGCCGTAGTTCTCGATGAACTCGGCACCGCGCAGGGTCGACAGGTTCTGGACGTTTTCCAGACCTTCGGCACCGCAGAAGCGCGCTTGGGCGAACGGCAGGTCAGCCGAGATGCACAGCACCACGGTGTTGCTGATGTCGTTGGCCTGAGCGTTGAACTTGCGCACGGAGGTGGCGCAGGTCGGGGTGTCGACGCTTGGGAAGATGTTCAGCACTTTGCGCTTGCCGGCGAAATCCTTGAGGGTGACGTCGGACAGATTGCCGGCCACCAGGGAAAAGGCTGGCGCCTTGGAACCGGCTTGTGGCAACTGGCCGTTGACTTGAACCGGGTTGCCTTTGAGGGTGACTTGAGCCATGACTTGAGTCCTTCTTAACGTTGATTGGAAAGCATGCAAGAGGCCGAAGTTAACCACGAAATTGTCCGACGACCTATGCCCGCGCTCAAATTGTCATGCCCTCACACCTACACCCGCATACAACTGGAGCTGCCGCAGGCTGCGATCTTTTAACCTTTATAAGCAAGATCAGAAGATCGCAACCGGTGGCCACTCCTACAGCGACGCTAACCAATTGGTACACAATCTCACTGTGATCCTGCGCACAGAACCAAAGAATTAATCCTTTCGACTGGCTAACTCTGGATAAGCTGCTAGCGTCATTCAGACGTGTCCTATAGGCTTGATAAAAAAGGGATTACGCCGTAACGGCCGGTAAGTGCCGAGTTATCCATAGGCCACCAGGGATTCGGGAAATGATGTGCAATCGAGTGGGGAAGACTCTTTTCCTGGCGAGTTCGCGGGCGGCTGCTTCCTGCACCCTGGATAATCACGTTAATGATTCCAACCCAAGCAACAACTCGCTGAAACTGGCGCCAGGCGCCAATCTGCAGAATTCAACACCCCCAAACCTCACGACACAACCTCCCACACCGATGACGATGTGCTGCGCGGCACCCTGCCGACCGCAAACGCCATGCAAGAGCCCTTCAAAAATCCCGAATTGCGCCTGATGACGACATACACGTCGCCAGCGGCGAATGAACAGGGCTTCTGCTCAACTCGATCAAATCACAGCTATAAGCGGAGTCATTAATGGTCAAGCCTCACGTTGTGCGCCCCTTGCTGGCGCTGTGCATGATCGGTAGCCCTTTTCTGTACGCCGCCGAGGGCGGTGTGGGTCGACCGATTACTGGCCAACAGGTGTTTTCCAACGCCGGGGTGGTACCGCCGGAGCCGGGCTGGATCACGTCGCTGACCAGCATCTGGTATGACGGCGAGATCAAGGGCAGTCGCGGTGTGCCGATTTCCGGCGCAGTCAGCGGCAGCATCGACATGAAAGTTTCCTACACCCTGGCCAACTTCACCCACGTCTGGGACACCGGCAAGGGCCAATGGAACTACGCATCGGCCATCGGCATTCCGGTGCAATACACCGACATCGAAGCCAGTGTCACCGGCCCGCGCGGGCGTACGTTGGGCACCAGCGATTCCGGGACACAATTTGCCGATGCCCTGATCACGCCGATCGCCGCCGGTTACCACTTCGATGAACTGAACCACCTTTCGCTTTCGCTGCCGATCTACGTGCCGACCGGCGCTTACAACAAAGATCGACTGGCCAACGCGGGGCAGAACAATTACACGTTCATGCCGACCGTGGCTTTCACCCGTCTGGACGGCAAGGGCGGCGAATTCACCCTGTCCAGTTCGCTTGAGATGTATACCGAGAACACCGCCACGGACTACCGCAACGGCAACATCTTCACCCTCGAAGCACTCTGGACCCATGGTTTTGGCAACGGCTGGAACGCGGGACTGGCGGCAGGCTACATCCAGCAACTGACGGACGACAAAGGCCAGACCGCCGACTCCTTCAACGGTTTCCGCGGACGTTCGGTCGGTGCCGGTCCGGCCATCGGTTGGGCCGGCAAGTTCGCCGATGCCCAGGCCAGCATCAGCGCACGCTGGGTGCCGGAGTTCGACACCAAGAACCGCCCCGAAGGCGACGGCATCAGCGTCAACCTGACCCTGGCGTTTTTCTAAAAGGAGTCAGGGATGGCCAAGACTTGCCGTTTGACCTTATGCAGTGCGCTGTTCAGCGGACTGGCCTGCGCTGCGGGTGATTTGCCGACCCTCGGCACCAATCCTGCGCCTAGCACGCTCAAGGGTGATCCTGAAACCTGCCATCGGTTGCAGCAGGACTTCGACATCGACCTGAAAAAAGTCGTCGCCGCCGGTTGTGACCCGTCCACCGAACAAATCGCAAAGCTGATGGACAACCCGGTCGGCAACTTGGTGCTGCTGTTTAACCAGTACGACTACACCGCGCTGAAGGGCCCGAACAGCAATGGCACGCGAATGCTCGGCAAATACAGTTTCATGCCGACCTTCCCGATTTCCATCGGTGAGGACTGGAACCTGATCAACCGCTTGCCGATCAGCTACGTCAGCGCCCCGGTCAACCACAAGGCCGGCAACCTGATCGGCATGGGCCCGAATGAGCTGTTGCATGACCGCGGCGACTTCGCGTCGGTGATTCAGGACCCGTTCGATCGCACCAGCGGTTTTGGCGATCTGGCCTACGTCGGTGTGTTCTCGCCCAAGGAGCCGATCCGCTTCGCGGGTGGCGGCAAAATGGTATGGGGCTTTGGCCCGACAGCGATGTTTCCCACGGCTGAAGAAGACGTGCTCGGCACCGGCAAATACTCGCTCGGCCCTGCATTCGTTGCCGCTTACCTCGGCCCGGACTGGACACTGGGCGTGTTCCCACAGCACTGGTGGTCGGTGGGCGGCGACAGCAAGCGCAAGGATGTCAGCCTGACTAACGTGCAGTACTTCATCCAACGGGCGATTCCGGGGCCGGAACAATGGCGAATCGGTATGACACCCAACATCACGGTCAACTGGAAATCCGAGGGCGGCAACAAGGTGACCTTCCCTATCGGTATCGGCGCCGGGCGGATTTTCAACTTCGGCAAATTACCGGTGCGAATCTCCGGCGAGATCCAGTATTCGGCGATTCATCCTGACGACCTGATCAGTAGCCGCTGGAATTTCCGGCTGTCGTTCACTCCGGTCATTCCGACGTTCATGTTTTGAGAAGGAAGCACATGCCATGACAGCACTCACCGACCTCAACGCCCTGCAAGCCAGCATCGCCGAATCCGTGCTCGGCCAGGATCAGGTGATCCGGCAGATCATGCTCGGTCTGCTGGCCAATGGGCATTTGCTTCTGGAAAGCCTGCCGGGGCTGGCCAAGACCCGCACGGTCAAGGCGCTGGCCAAGCATCTTGACGCAAAGATGAGTCGCATCCAGTTCACCCCGGACTTGCTGCCGTCGGACATCACCGGCGCCGAGGTGCTGCACCAGGTCGACGGCAAAAACGAAATCCGCTTTCAGCCAGGCCCGCTGTTCGGCAACCTGATCCTCGCGGACGAGATCAACCGCGCCCCAGCCAAAGTGCAGGCGGCATTGCTCGAAGCCATGGAAGAACGGCAGATCACCGTGGCCGGCAACAGCCATGCGCTGCCAGAGCTATTCATCGTGGTGGCAACGCAGAACCCGATCGAACAGGAAGGCACGTACCCGCTGCCGGAAGCGCAGATGGACCGTTTCCTGATGAAAGTTCTGCTCGATTACCCGAGTGCCGAAAACGAAAGCCAGGTGCTGCGACTGCTACGCAACGAAGAGTTCGCCCAAGGCGCAAACACCGCGCCAACCAAAGGTTTCAGCCTGTCTCAGGAAGTGATTTTCGCCGCGCGCAAGGAAGTCAGCGCGGTGCACGTCTCCCCTGCCATCGACAGCTATTTGATCGACCTGATCAACGCCACTCGCCACCCCGCCGATTACGACGAAGACCTCGGCCGCTGGATCAGCATCGGTGCCAGTCCTCGTGGTGGCATCGGCCTTGATCGCTGCGCCCGCGCCGATGCCTGGCTGCAAGGCCAGGATTTTGTTTCGCCGGACAACGTGCGCGCGGTGGTGCATCCGGTGCTGCGCCATCGCCTGCAACTGAGTTACGACGCGGTGGCCGACGGCGTGAGTGCCGATCAGGTGCTGGATCGAATTCTCGATAAAGTAGCGATTCCGGCATGAACGATGAGGGTCTGGTCTACGTCTCTCTGGCGCAATTAATGGCGCTGGAGTTCAAGGCCCGTGACCTGAGTTTTCTCGCCCGACAACCCCAGGGCAGCATCCTGGCGGGCAACCATGCCTCGCGTTTGCGTGGCCGGGGTTTGAATTTCGATGAGTTGCGCCGCTATCAACCCGGCGATGACTTGCGCCACCTCGACCGGCGCGCCTCGTTGCGCACCGGCAAACCGGTGGTGCGCACCTTCACCGAAGAGCGCGACCGCCCGGCGCTGATCGTGGTCGACCAACGCATGTCGATGTTCTTCGGCTCGCAACGCAGCTTCAAATCTGCCGTCGCCGCTGAACTCGCGGCGCTGGCGGCGTGGATGGTGTTTCACGCCGGCGACAGGGTCGGCGGGCTGGTGTTCAACGATCAGCGCATCGACAGCATCGCGCCGTTACGCAGCCGTAAACGGGTTGAAGCCCTGCTCAGCCGCATCGCCGAGCAGAATCGGGCGCTGAGCGCTGCCAATCCCGACGCTGAGGACGAAGATCAACTGGACAAGGTCCTGCAGCGTTGCCTCACCCTGGCCGGGCATGACCATTTGATTTGTATCGTCAGCGACTTTGCGGGTGCCGGTGAGCGCACGTTGCAACTGATGCGGCAACTGTCGGCGCACAACGACGTGATCGCCCTGCAAGTCTACGATCCGCTGGCGCTGAAGCTGCCGAGTAATGGCCGCCTGCTGGTCACGCAAGGGCAGTTGCAAGTGGAACTGGCCATCGAGAAACGCAACGTGCATCAACCGCTGGGGGATTTTCTCAGCGGTCGACTCAAGGACGTCGCCACCCTGCTGCGCCGCAGTCAGGTGCCACTGATGATGATCAGCACCGCTGAAGAAGCCCACGCGCAACTGCGTGCCGAACTCGGCAAAAAAGCCGGGGCCCGGCGGTGAACACGAATATTCCGAATATCGATCAGCTCAAGGAGCTGGGCCTGCCCGCACCGGTCAGTTACGCCCCGCAGACGTGGGGTTGGTGGGCGTTACTGGCAATTTTGATTGTGCTGGCGCTGATCATCGGGGTGCGGCGGTATCTGCAATGGCAGCGTGATCAATATCGGCGTGAAGGCTTGGCGCGGCTGGCGCAGTTGCGTAGTCGCAGTGATGACCTCAACGCATTGCGCGAATTACCGGTGCTGCTCAAACGCGTGGCGCTTTCGATGCCTGTCCAGAAATCTCATTGGTGGAATACAAAACCTGTGGGTGCTGGCTTGCCAGCGATGAGGCCAGCACATTCAACATCTGAATTGACTGAAAGGACGCCATCGCTGGCGAGCCAGCTCCCACAGGGGCCGGCGGCATTTGGCGGAATGGATTGGCAAAGCTTTTTGCAGCAGCACAGCAAGAAGCAGTTGCCTGCCGACTTCAGCCAACAACTCGCCCAACTCGCCTACGCCCCCGACAACACCCTGCGCGCCCTCCCCGCGCCGCAGCGCCAGGCGCTGTTCGACACCTGCCAACACTGGGTGGAGCGTCATCATGTGGCAGCTTGATTACCCGTGGCTGTTGCTTCTGCTGCCGTTGCCCTGGCTGACTTACCGCTACCTGCCCGCCTACAACGAAGCGCGCAGTGCAGTGCGCGTGCCATTTTTTGCAGCCATGAGCCGCGCGATCGGTGAAGCGCCGAACAACGCCGGCACGCGGCGCAACATCTGGCAATTGCTGTTGAACCTGCTGGTGTGGGCGCTGATCCTGCTGGCGGCAGCGCGTCCGGTGTTCGTCGAAAAACCCATCGAGCGCCAACAACCGGTGCGCGACTTGATGCTTGCCATCGACATTTCGCAGTCGATGGAAACCGAAGACTTCACCAACACCAGCGGCGAGAAAATCAATCGCCTCGCTGCCGTCAAAAGCGTGGTGCAAGGCTTTATCGACAAGCGCAAGGACGACCGCCTCGGCCTGATCGTGTTCGGCAGCGGCGCGTACCCGCAAGCGCCGCTGACGCTCGATCACGCCAGCCTGTCGCTGTTGCTGGCCGACACCGGGATCGGCATGGCCGGCCCCAACACGGCGATCGGCGACGCGATTGGCCTGAGCTTGAAGTTGCTCGACAACGCCCACGAACAGGAAAAAGTCCTGATTCTGCTCACCGACGGCAATGACACAAGTAGCGCAATCACCCCGGATCACGCTGCCGAAATGGCCGCCAGCAAAGGCGTGATCATCCACACCATCGGCATTGGCGACCCCAGCGCATCCGGCGAGGCCAAGGTCAATCTGTCGGGTCTCGAACAAATCGCCAAAACGACCGGCGGCCAGTTCTTCCGCGCGGAAGATCGCAGCGCGCTGGATCAGGTCTACAGCACCCTCGACCGCCTCACCCCACATCAAGTGAAAACCCTCAGCCATCAGCCGCAAAGGGAGTTGTTCTACTGGCCGCTGGGGGCGGCGCTGGTGTTGCTGGCCTTGTATCACCTCGGTGCGCTGCTTCATCCACGCCTGACGGCTGCCCGTCAACGGCAGGAGGCCTGAGATGGAGATTAACCTCAGCGACTTCCACTTCCTGCGTCCGTTCTGGCTATTGCTCGCAGTGTTCGGCGCGCTGCTGCCGTTGATCTGGCGTCGCAGTCGCGACCTGCAACGTCGGTTACGCGGCAACATCGCCGCACACCTGCTGCCGCATCTGTTAATTACGCCGCAGGATCATCAACGCCTGCGACCGGTGCATCTGTTGTGTGCGCTGCTGATACTGGGCGCGGTTGCAGCGGCCGGGCCGACCTGGGAGCAGGATCGACCGGACTTTCTGGAAAACCGCGCACCGCTGATCGTGGCCATTGATCTGTCGCCATCAATGGATGCCAGCGATGTGCAACCGACTCGTCTGGAAGCCGCTAAACACAAACTTCACGACCTGGTCCAGCGTCGTGCCGGCGCCCGCACCGCGCTGATCGCCTACGCCGGCAGCGCGCATCTGGTGTTGCCGCCGACCGATGATCCGGCGCTTATCGATACCTTCGTCCAAGCCTTAAGCACTGGGCTGATCGAAAAACCAGGCAAGAACGTCGGCGCGGTGATCGATCAGGCCAAGCGCCTGCTCAGCGCGGAAAACTCTCCCGGCAGCCTGCTGCTGCTCACTGACGGCGCCGACACTGCGCAACTCGACGGCCTCGACAAACAGCTGAGCGGCAGCCAGTTACAAGTGCTGGTGCTGGCGGTCGGCAGTGAGGACGGCGGGATTATTCGCGACGCCGGCGGCCAGCCACGCACCGATGCCAATGGGCGGCCTGAATTGGGCAGTTTTGATCAGGCGGCAATCAAGCAACTGGCTTCGGCCGTTGATGCGCCGCTGGGCAGCCTGACCCTCAATGACGATGATCTGGACTGGGTCGAACTGCACGCGCAACAACACTTCCAAAGTGCCAGCGCCGAACAGCAGGAATTGCACTGGAAAGACGCCGGTTACTGGTTGTGCTGGCCGCTGCTGTTGCTGGCGCTGTTCAGCGTGCGCAAGGGCTGGAGCGTGAACTGGATGCCAGCGTTGGCGCTGGCCGTGGGCCTTGGCTGGCCATCGGCTCCGGCGCAGGCCAATGCGCTGACCGATGCCTTTTTCACCCGTGATCAGCAAGGTCGCTGGGCTTTTGAGCACGAGCATTTGCCGCAAGCCGCTGCACTGTTTGTCGATCCGTACTGGAAAGGTGTGGCGGCTTATCACGCTGCCGACTACGACCTCGCTCTGGCGACCTTCGCGCGACTGGACACGCCGCAAGCGTACTTTTATCTGGGCAACATTTATGTGCGCCGCTTCAAGTTCGATGAGGCCATCGCCGCTTACACCCAAGCATTGAAGCTGCAGCCGCAGCTCCCCGAAGCGACGGCCAATCTGGCATTGGCGCAGGCCTTGCTCAAAGACACCGACAGCGCCGCGGAAAATGCCCCGGAAATCAAGCCGGACGAGGTGAAATTCGACAAAGCGCCGGGCAAGGGTCAGAGCAAAACGGTGACAACCGAACAGGCGGCTTCCGATGCGTTGTGGTTGCAGAACCTGACCACCTCACCGGCGAAATTTCTCAAGCAGAAGTTCAGCTTGCAGGATCAGCAGGGGGCCAAGCCATGAACCGCGTCGCAGCCTTCGCGAGCAAGCTCGCTCCCACAGGGATCGCCTGTGTTTTCACTTACATTGTTAACACCCTAAAACCCTGTGGGAGCGAGCTTGCTCGCGAAGGCGTCGGCCGGCTCACCACAAAACTCATTATCTTCCTGCTGACTGGAATGCTCAGCCTCAATGCCTTTGCCGTCGAACCCCAACTGAAAATCCACACCCACCTGCAACCCGGCGAAGGCGCCATGGTCGGTGGTCTGGTCGAACTGCAACTCGACGTCCTCACCGACACCTGGTTCACCAGCGCACCCACTCTGCCCGACCTCAAGCTCGACGGCGCGATGGTCACACCGCCGAACGGTCAGGCCGAACACCTGAACCAGACCATCGACGGCCAATCGTTCAACGGTATGCGCTACAGCTATTTGATCAGCCCGAATGTCGCGCAACGTTTCGACGTTCCGGCCCTGACCGTGCGCGCCACTCCCGGTCAGGCCACTGCCGAAATCAGCGCACAGAGCGCTCCGCTGCAATTCACCGCGAGCCAACCACCGGGCTTCAAACCCGATGAAGCACCGCTTGTGGCGACAGGCTTGCGCTTCACACAAACCCTTGTCAATTCAGCGACGCCACTGAAAGTCGGCGACAGCATCACCCGTCAACTGACCCTCCAGGCCGATGGCACGCTGGCCATGGCCCTGCCGATCCCGACGCTTGCCGATGTCGCCGGTCTGAGCCGCTATGCCAAGACCCCGCAGGTGAGCAATCTGGATGACGGTCGCGGCAATTTGCTCGGTGGTCAGCGCATCGACAGCGCGACCTATCGCATCGACAGCGCTGGCTCGCACACGTTGCCAGCCATCGAGGTGAAGTGGTGGGATTCCAGCACGCAGCAAACCCGCACTGCGCAAGTCCCCCCGGTGACGTTTGAAGCCGCCGCCAACAGCGCCTACAAACCGGTTTTTTCCATTACTGATGATCTCAAGCAGCTCGGCCAGAACCGCGTGCACTTCTCCACGCAATGGCTGATGTGGCTTTTGCTGTTTGGGGCGCTGGTTGCACTTGGTTATCTGAGCCGCCCGGCCGTGGCCCGCGCCTACAGCGCCATGCAGGCGCGCAAACAGGCACGGCACGCCGCGTGGCTGCAATCACCCGACTACGCCTGGCAACAAATCAACGCGCAATTGCAGGCTAAACCTGCACAACTGACAGCGCTGTACCAGTGGCTGCGACGAAGCCGACTCGGCCTGAAACTGGTAGATGCCGGACCGCGCCTCCAAGGCCTGTTACGCGGGCTTTACGGTCGCCAGCCGAACACCGAGCAAACACTCGTTCAACTGCGCGAATCATTGACTACGCTTCACAATCAGGCCGATCCACAGCAGCACAAATCGGTATCGGCGCTGCGCCCGCTCAACCCCGTCCACGATAAGGATTTCCCATGACGAACCCGATGCAGTACCGCCAACGTTTCGGACTCGCCCTGCTGTTCGGCCTGGCGTTACCGCTGCTGGCACAGGCCAGTGAACCGCTGCCATCGTGGAACGACGGCCCGGCAAAAAAGAGCATCATCGAGTTTGTGCAAGCGGTCACTGACCAGTCCAGCAAGGACTTCGTCAAACCCGCCGAGCGCATCGCCGTGTTCGACAACGACGGCACCCTGTGGAGTGAGCAGCCTATGTATTTCGAGCTGCTATTCGCCCTCGATGAGGTTAAACGCACCGCGCCACAGCACCCGGAATGGAAAACCACCCAGCCGTTCAAAGCCGTGATCGAAAACGATCACAAGGCGCTGGCCGCTGCTGGCATGGACGGCATCCTGAAGATTTTCGCTGCCACTCATACCGGCATGACCACCGAAGCTTTCGACGACTACGCCAAAACCTGGCTGAGCCAGGCACGCCATCCAAAAACCGGCAAGCCGTACACCGAGATGATCTTCCAGCCGATGCTGGAAATGCTCGATTACCTGCGCAGCCAGAACTTCAAGACTTACATCGTCTCCGGCGGCGACACCGGGTTCATGCGCGCCTTCGCCGAGAAGGTCTATGGCGTCCCGCCGGAACAGGTAATCGGCACCACTTTCGTCACATCCTTTGAGTACAAGGATGGCAAGGCCACGATCGTACGCACGCCAAAACTGGCGCACAACGACGATGGCCCGGGCAAACCGGTCAGCATTGATGCGGTCATCGGGCGCCGACCGATCCTGGCGTTCGGCAACTCCGACGGCGACCTGCAAATGTTGCAGTGGACTGCCGCTGGGCCGGGCAAACGCTTCATGGGGTTGGTGCATCACACCGACGCCAAGCGCGAGTGGGCCTATGACCGAAAATCTGACATCGGGCGGCTCGACAAAGCCCTCGACGAAGCAAAATCCCGTGGCTGGACCGTGGTGGACATGGCGTCGGAATGGCGCCGGATCTACCCGTTCGATCCACCGGCAACCCAGCAACTGCAATAAAAAAGCGTGATGCAGGACTGCAATAAACGTTAGTCGCAAAAACGACCCCCGCAATAAGGAGCAAGTCAGATGACTCGCATACGCAAGTGGCTTCCGAAATTCGCCCTGGTGGCAACCATCGGTGATGGCGCTGTCGGCAACCGCCACAGCGGCTGAAAAACCTAACATTCTGGTGATTTTCGGTGACGATATCGGCCAGACCAACATCAGTGCCTATTCGATGGGTGTCGTGGGTTACAAGACTCCGAACATCGACCGGATTGCCAAAGAAGGCATGATCTTCACCGACTATTACGCAGAGAACAGCTGCACGGCCGGGCGCTCGACGTTCATCACCGGACAATCGGCGTTGCGTACCGGCCTTTCGAAAGTCGGCGTCCCGGGCGCTCCAGTGGGCCTGCAGAAGCGCGATATCACAATTGCTCAGGCCTTGAAATCCCAAGGCTACGCGACCGGGCAATTTGGCAAGAATCACCTTGGCGACAAAGATGAATATCTGCCAACCAACCATGGTTTTGACGAGTTCTTCGGCAACCTCTATCACCTCAACGCCGAAGAAGAGCCGGAGCGCCCTTACTGGCCCAAGGATGACCCTGACTATGTCAAGGAAAACTCGCCACGCGGCGTGATTCACAGCTTTGCCGATGGCAAGATCGAAGACACCGGCGCGTTAAACAAAAAGCGCATGGAAACCATCGACGACGAAACCACTGCGGCTGCACAAGCTTTCATCGAGAAACAAGCCAAAGCTGACAAGCCGTTCTTCGTGTGGATGAACACCACACGCATGCACGCCTTCACCCACGTGCGCGAATCGATGGCAGGCCAGAGTGGCATGCCGGGAAATGACTACGCCGATGGCATGCTTGAGCACGACGGCGACGTCGGCAAACTGCTGAAAACCCTCGACGACCTCAAGATCACCGACAACACCATCGTCGTCTACACCACCGATAACGGCCCGAACCAATGGTCGTGGCCGGACGCCGCAACCACGCCGTTCCGCAACGAGAAAAACTCCAACTGGGAAGGTGCATACCGAGTTCCGGCGATGGTGCGCTGGCCGGGCAAGATCAAACCGGGTGAAGTGTCCAACGAAATGTTCTCCGGCCTCGACTGGTTCCCAACGTTGCTCGCAGCGGCTGGCGATACTGGCGTCAAGGACAAGTTGCTCAAAGGTTGGGCGCCGACTTCCGGCGGCAGCAACTTCAAAGTGCATCTGGACGGCTACAACCAACTGCCCTACTTGACCGGTCAACAGCCGAAGGGTGAACGCAAAGAGTTCTACTACTTCAATGATGACGGCGTCCTCGTCTCCATGCGCTTCGATAACTGGAAAGCGGTGTTTTGCGAACAACGCAAGCCTGGTGGTTTCGAAGTGTGGAGCGAGCCGTTTGTATGTCTACGGGTACCGAAGATCTTCAACCTGCGCATGGACCCCTTCGAGCGGGCTGACGTGGTTTCCGATCAGTACTACGACTGGATGGCAAAAAACGTTTATCTAACCCAAATAGCCACCATCAAAGCGGCGAAGTTCCTCCAGACCTTCATCGACTACCCGCCTAGCCAGAAACCGGCGAGCTTCAGCATCGATCAGGTGCGTGCGGCGGTTGACGCGAAAATCGCGGAAAAAATGAAGAACCAGCCAGCACAGTAAGACCGCTCGACCGCCGCCCGCCCTTACCGGCGGGCGGCACTGTTTCCGACTGACGACGGCGTCGCAGTCAATCGCTGGCAAGCCAGCTCCCACAGGTATTTGCGTCGTTCACAATTTGTGTGTTCACCGAAGCTCCCTGTGGGAGCTGGCTTGCCAGCGATTGGCCCGCACAGTCGCAGTTATTTCTGAATTGGAACAAGGCGTCCGCAATGTCCTCACGTATCGCCAGCAAGCCGTCGGCCATACCCGTCCCGCACACCGCCACCAAGGCCTTGCTCATTCCTGCCCTGCTGCTGTGCATCTCCGGTGCCGCAGCGTTGGTCTATCAGGTCCTGTGGATCAAGCAACTGTCGTTGGTGGTCGGCGTCGAGGTGTATGCGATCACCACCGGTATCAGCGCGTTTTTCGCAGGCCTGGCCATCGGTGGCTGGCTGTTCGGGCGTTGGGCGGATCGTCTGCAACAACCGGTGTTGCTCTATGCCGGACTCGAAGTGCTGGTGGCGATACTCGGTGTTGGTGCGACGTTTGCCATGAGCCTGGCGGCCAGTCCGTTTGCCTGGCTGCAAGGTCACGTTGGCCCGCTGGCTTGGCTGCTGCCGTTCGCACTGGTCGGCATTCCGGCTATTTTGATGGGCGGCACTTTGCCGGTGCTGGTGCGTTCGCTGGCAGCTGACCCCGGCAAGGCTGGCGGGCAGTTGTATGCGGCGAACACCTTGGGCGCGATTGTCGGCACCCTGCTCGCCGCATTTGTGCTGATCGCCACCCTTGGCGTGCGAGGCAGTGCGCTCGCGGCGGCGATGCTCAATCTTCTCGCCGCTGCGGGTGCGTTGTGGTTCGCCCGGCAACATCCAGAACCGCTGACCACCGCGGTCCATCATCACGCCGAAAAAGCCACGGATAACACCGCGTTGTGGCTGTACTCCATCGCTGGCGGCGTGGCGCTGGGCTATGAAGTGGTCTGGTCGCAATCGATCGTGCAGTTCATGAGCACCCGCACCTACGCCTTCGCGGTGGTGCTGGCGACTTACCTGACCGGGCTGTTTATCGGTAGCGCCCTGCTCGCCCGCCGCGTTGAGCGCATTCGTGACCCGTGGGGCGTATTCGGTTTGTTGATTGCCGGCGCCGGTTTGATCGCGCTGCTGGAAATCGCCTTGCTCGGCCGCTGGCTGGTGGTTGCGCAAAGTCAGGCGGAAACCTGGCTGCTGGCCTTGGGCGCCAGTGAACTGATGGGCATGAGCGCACGCTTTGCCGTGGCGGCGTTGAGCATCGTTTTCGTGCCGACCCTGCTGCTGGGCGCGGCGTTTCCGCTGGCCCTGCGCTTGAGTGTCGGGCATGAGCGCGTCGGTCGCGATGTCGGTGCGGTCGTGGCATTCAATACCCTCGGCGGGATTGTTGGCGTGATGTTGTGTGGCTTTCTGCTGATCCCGCTGTTGGGACTGGTGCGCACGCTGGGTCTGTTGGCAATCATCGCGGCAGGCATCGGTTACTTCGCGGTGCGCAAGGGTCACAGGGTGAAGAAGGGCCGGCGTCAAGCGGTGGTTGCGCTCGGTCTGGTTTCGCTGGCGCTGGCGGTGCTGACGCCGGTCGACAAGTTTGCCAGTCTGTTGCCCGGTGCGCGTAACGGCACGCTGGCGTTCTACGAAGAAGGTCGTGGCGGCACGGTGGCGGTGGTCACTCAGGGTCGCGGCGAAAACACCTTCCACCGTTTGTATATTCAGGGTGTGTCGAACACTGGCGATGCCATGCCGTCGCTGCGTTATATGCGCATTCAGGCGTTGCTGCCGCTGCTGATCCACAACGGCGAACCACGCTCGACGTTGGTCATCGGTTTCGGCACCGGCATTACCGCCGGCGCGATGCTGCGTTATCCGGGCCTGGAACATCGAGTCGTCGCCGAGTTGCTGCCCTCGGTGGTCAAGGCTGCGCCGCTGTTCAAGGGCAACTTCAACGCCGCTAGCGATCCCGGCGTCGATGTCCGCTTGCGTGACGGGCGTCAGGAGCTGCTGCGTAGCGCGCAGACCTACGACCTGATCACCCTTGAGCCGCCACCGCCCTCCGCTGCCGGTGTGGTTAATCTGTATTCGCAGGATTTCTACCAATTGGCGGCCAGTCGCCTGGAGAAACAAGGCATCGTCGCGCAATGGCTGCCGTTGCCAACCCAGAACATCGATGAATCGCGCTCGCTGGTGCGCAGCTTCCTTGACGTATTCCCACATGCCTCGCTGTGGACCAGTGAGTTCCACGAGATGTTGCTGGTGGGTTCGATGGAGCCGATGGAGCTGGACGCGGCGAAAATCAACGCGCGTTTCCAGCAGGACAGCGTGCGCAGCACCTTGCAGGATGTCGGCATCGGCTCGGCCGCGGCCCTGCTCGCGACCTGGGTGACCGATCGCGCCGGCTTGGAACGCTTCGCCGCCAACGCCCCAGCCGTGACCGACGATCAGCCGCGTATCGAATACGCACCGTGGGTACGCAGCAAGGAAATAACGCGAGTGCTGCCAGCGCTGCTGGACTTGTATCAAGCCCCAACATTGGTAAATGCCGATGCCGGTTTCAATGAACGGATGGAGGCCCATCGTCAGCGACTGATGCAGTTCTACCGCGCAAGTCTGCATGCGTATGAGGGTGATCGGGATGCGTGGGGACGGGATATTCGGGAGGTGATGCAGGGGGATCGGGCGAATCCGTATTTTCGGTGGTTTGTCGGGCAGTGATGAAGCGCCCGACAGATCGCCTTCGCGAGCAAGCTCGCTCCCACAGGTTGATCTGTTGTTCACACAATATGTGTTCGCTGAAGATTCCTGTGGGAGCGAGCTTGCTCGCGATGGGGCCACCAGCCCCTATATATTACTTGGCTTCAGCTTTGAGTTTCAGATACGACTGATGCACATCCGAAGCCCAGCCATCGATCACGGCTTTGACGTCATTGGCCTGCATCACCTGCGAGGAGTTTTCCAGCGGTTTGCCGGTACCTTTACGCACGACCTGAGCGACGACCTTGTTGCTACCGCCATCCATGAACACCGCTTCAGTGGCCAGGGTGGTTTCCTGATCGCGGATACCAGTGGCAGTACTTACCGCCGCTGCAACCAGTGCAATCGGGATCACTTCATAAACGTGCAGGCCTTCGGTCTTGCTGCTGACGGCGGTGATCGCCGGACGTACCACAATCACCCCTGGACCAGGACCGGTGGCGAGTGGCAACGATTTGCCGAGTTCACGCTTGAGCGCCTGATCGTAATAGCTGGTGATGCCATTGAGGGTTTGTTGCGGGACCTTCGCGGTCGCTTGCGGTTTCGGATAGAGCTGGCTCGGCTCGACGTAAACGCTGGTGTATTTGTTGATGTCGAGTTTCGGGTCCATCCAGCGCATCACATCGGCACCGGACGGTGACTTGGCCTCCTTGAGTTGGCTGTAATCCTTGAGAAAACCGGAGTATTCATCTGGAGCCACGGTTTTGCTTGAGCAACCCACCACGCCGAGGGTAGCAATGCACAGCGTGCCCATCATTACTGCTAGCTTCATGCTGTAACTCCTGTCAGACGGCCAAAAAAAATTTTGCAAAGGAAGTTAAAGGTATAGCTAAACCCTCAGCAATTGCGATTGGAAATTAGAAAATTCACGAAGCATGCGTAGCCCATCACAACCGTCATTTGACAGACGCTCTCCAGACGGCAAAGCTGCACCGAGCTTGCACGCACGCCAGACGGCAAAAGCACTTGGACCACGGAAGTCGTAATGCCCAAGCATAAAAACAAAGCAGTAAAACCTGACCCTGATTCGTCGCAATCTTCCATCTCAAAGTTGTTGTTCCCGATCACCATCGGTGTGCTGTTGACCGCCGTGGCGGGCATCGGCTGGTTTCTGTTCAGTCCACCACCCGCGCCGATCAAAGCGCCGCCCGTGACTGCAACCGCACCTATTGCGCCCAAGCCTCAACCTGTCGCATTGAAACCGGCAACGATGGTCGACGAGCAACAATGCCAAGGTTGCCACACCGAGCAAGTCAAGGACTGGCAAGGTTCGCACCACCAATTGGCGATGCAACCGGCGAACGCCGACACCATGCTCGGCGATTTCAACAACATCACCTTCAAGGCCGAAAAAGAGACCACGCGGTTCTCGCGCAAGGGCGATGAATTCTGGGTCAATACGCCCGGCATCGACGGCAAGAATGCCGACTTCAAGGTGGCCTACACCTTCGGCATCGCGCCGCTGCAGCAATACTTGATCGAAGTCGGTGAGGGACGTTTACAGGCTCTGGGTGTGGCATGGGATACCGAGAAAAATCGCTGGTTCCACCTCTACCCCGGCCAAGGCGTGAACTTCAAGAATCCGCTGCACTGGAGCAAGCCGAGCCAGAACGCCAACTTCATGTGCGTCGAGTGTCACACCACTGGCTTCAAGCGCAACTTTGACGCGGCCAGCAACACCTTCAACAGTCAATGGAACAGCCTCGGTGTTGGCTGTCAGGCTTGCCACGGCCCTGCATCCAATCACTTGGAATGGACGCAGAAGAAAGGCGACTTGATCCATCAGGGGTTTGCTGTCGATCTCAAGGACAAGAACGCCACCGTCGAAATCGAAACCTGCGCCCGCTGTCATTCGCGACGCGCGCCGCTGGGCGATGGCTTTACTGTCGGCAACCGTTTGATGGATGACTACCTGCCGAGCACCCTCACCCGCGAACTGTATGCGCTGGACGGCAAGATCAAGGACGAAGTGTTCGAGCACGGCTCATTCCTGCAAAGCAAGATGTTCGACAAGGGTGTGCGTTGCAGTAACTGCCACAACCCGCACAGCAATGAACTGAAAGCACCGGGCAACGCGGTGTGCCTGCAATGCCACAACACTGCCGGCAAGACCTCGATCGAAGGCGTCGACGGCACGGGCCTGCAAGCGAAGAATTACGACTCCATCGAACACACCCGCCACACCATGGGCCAGCCTGGCTCGCAATGCGTGGATTGCCATATGCCTGGCAAGTTCTACATGGGTAACGATTTTCGGCATGACCACAGT
This sequence comes from Pseudomonas sp. NPDC098747, assembly GCF_044760045.1. NCBI lineage: Bacteria > Pseudomonadati > Pseudomonadota > Gammaproteobacteria > Pseudomonadales > Pseudomonadaceae > Pseudomonas > Pseudomonas sp. NPDC098747. Next base: position 168,198 of record NZ_JBIWAL010000008.1, read on the forward strand.
TTCAGTATTCCCAACCCTGAGCGTGCGCAAAAACTCGGTACCCCTGACGCCTGCCTGACCTGCCACCAGGGCAAGGCTGGCGACAAGGTCACCGCGCAGTTCAAGTTGTGGAGCGCGTCGACCGCATCCGAGGCGCCGCGTTACGACGAAAGCCTGTGGCTGATCCGAAATGGCCAGCCCGGCGCCGCCAACGCACTGTATGAACAGTTGCAGCGCAGCAACTTGCCGGCGATCCAGCGCGCGACGTTGCTGGCAGAACTGCCGCTGTATCCGAGTGAACAGGCGCTGAAACTGGCGACGCAGGACCTGAAAAATCCGGAACCGCAGGTTCGCGAAAGCGCGGTGCGGGCGATCAGCGCGTTCCTGCCGCCACCGGAACGTGCCCCGCTACTGACACCGTTGTTGGGCGATCCAGTGAAAGCCGTACGCATCGTCGCCGCGCGGGATCTACTCAGCGTCGCGCGCAATGGTCTGGGTGCTGCGCAGGACAATTGGGATGCAGCGATTGCCGAGTACGAAGCCGTGCAGAAGAGCCTCCTGGAACGTGCAGAGGCCAATCTGAATCTGGCGATGCTGTATCAGGCCAGTGGCCGCAGTTCGGAAGTTGAAGCCTTGCTGCGCAGCGCGCTCAAACGCGATCCGGATTTCTACCCGGCGCTGGTGACGTTGGTGCAATGGCTGGAGGGCAATGACCGGGGTCAGGAAGCGCAGACGTTGCTCAATGACAGCCTCAAGGCGCATCCGGACGCGGCCCTTTTACAACACACCCGCGGGCTATCGCTGATCCGCGCCGGCAAGAAGGCCGAAGCCATGGCGGCGCTGAAAAAAGCCGCACAACTGGAACCGCAGAACGCGCAGTACGGTTATGTGCTGGCCGTGGCACTGCACGAAAGTGGCAAGGTCGATGAGGCGTGTGAAGTACTGGAAGGCTTGCTCAAGGTCCAACCGGCGAACCGCAATGCGCGGTTGTCGCTGATTCAGTATTACCTCGACAGCGGGCAGGAGCCCAAGGCGCAGGTGCTGTTGCAGGGCTGGAAGAAGATGAATATGGGTGATCCGGCGCTGAAGTGACGGGCTGGAGATTGTTTACCCCTCACCCTAGCCCTCTCCCACAGGGAGAGGGGACCGATTGGGGGATGCTCAAGAGATTCACCGAAGTGAACGATGTGCCGTGAATCCATAATCAACTCGGTTTCCCAAGTCGGCGTAGTTCACCGAACAACTCGGTCAGTCCCCTCTCCCTCCGGGCGGGCCGACGTTTCGGGAGGGAGAGGGTTAGGGTGAGGGGCTTTTGATCTTCAGCCCATCACCAGGAAGACGTTTCACCACTGCGCAACGCAATCTCTCGCCGGGTATTTGCACGCATCGCCTTGTACAACGACACCGTGCCCACCAGCAAAATCGCCGCGCCAAACAGGAAGTCGATGTTGTACAGACGGAAATCCTCCACCGGCCCGATCAGCAGCACCCGCACCAGCGCAACACCCACCAGCGTGGCGAGGAAGTCGATCCCAGGCACTTCGCGGTAGAACACCAGCAACAGCGGCAGGCACAACACCAGCAGTAACAACAGCACCACAGCTTTGAACGAGCCCTTGCGCTCGACGCTGAACGCACATTCGTGCGGACCGTAGGCCTTGTAATCCTCGTCGCGGATCATCGAGGTTTTCTCGTTGATGTAGTCGACACGGTTGTACTTCTGGATCGGCGTGAAGGTGTTGGACATTTCCATCAGCGTGGTGATGTTCTTGAAGCGCAGGTCGATGCGCTCGCTGCCCTTGAGGTAATACAGCACCGGTTTATAGCCGTAGCGGTAGGTGTCGAACGGAAACTCGGTAACCTGCCCCTGCACGCCAATCGGGCGCGGTTCAAGTTCGGCAAACGCGCTTTTGTTGGTCGCGGATAGGTTGCGGCTCAGTGGCTGCACCTTGACCTGCTCGAGGAAGATCGGCGTGACGCCGTAGGACAACTGCAACGGTTCCAGACGCAGGCGCAGTTCGTTTCGGCCCAGGTCGTAGCGGTTGAACGTGCGTTCGGAGACCACCAGTGAACCGCTGAGCATGAACTCGCCACGCAGGTTGTTGGTGACGCGCAAGGTCAGTTGATCCTTGCCCAGCAGCGCCGCTTCAGTGGACGGCGGCGTGCCGCACCACGCGGTACTTTCGCCGACACCGCCGAGTTGGCCGTCGCGGTTTTGATTGAATACATAAAAGTAACTGGCCCACAGCGTCAGCATCAAAAGCAACGCGGTGAGGCACAGGATTTTTTTGCCCGGACTCACTGATCAGACTCCCTTCTTCGATTCCATCGTCCAGCCGAAAACCCGCTGGCGACGGCGACTCTACCAAAAGGCCAGCATCGACCCAAGGAGAAATCCCGAATGAATCAGGGTTCTAGGGGTTTCCCCGGTATTTTCCAGGGTCACCGCCGTCGGAACAACGGTCGCGGTTCAATCACAGAACGCCCATACAACACGCTCATTCCCGCCAGCCCTTTCAACGCATTCTCAGCCGATTTGTCTTCACGCACGGCAAAACTGTCGAACCCGCACTGACGCATATGGCTGAGTTGATCACGCAACACATCACCAATTGCGCGCAATTCCCCGGTCCAGCCGAAACGGCTGCGCAGCAGATAGGCCTGGCTGTAGGCGCGGCCGTCACGAAAACTCGGAAAATCCAGCGCAATCAGAGGCAGTGACGCGAGCCAGGGCACGAGGCTTTCGGCGTCATCATCCGGGCCGAGCCACACAGCGTGGGTCGAGGGACGTTCCAGCCAATGGGCCAAAGGCAGAATCAGCAGTCCCGAAGAACCGGCCAAAGCAGGCTCGCGCACCAGCGTCCACGGATCATCCGTGACTATTTGCGCCACGCCCTCCTGCAACCGCAGCAGATTGTTCATGCCGACACCTCCAGCGCTTTCGGATAAACCCGTTCCTTGAACGGCTCCAGTCCAATCCGCGCCAAGGTGTCGACGAACAATTCCTCACTCTCGCGATAACGCACAAACGTACCGATGATCCGCTCGATGACCTGCGGCACTTCGGCAGCGCTGAATGACGGGCCGATGACTTTGCCCAGTGCGCTGTTCCTGCCCTGCGCGCCGCCAAGGGTGATCTGGTACCACTCGCTGCCGTTCTTATCGACGCCGAGAATGCCGATATTGCCGATGTGGTGATGGCCGCAGGCATTCATGCAGCCGGAGATGTTTAGGCTGATGTCACCCAGATCGTGCAGATAATCAAGATTGTCGAAACGCGCCTGAATCGCTTGGGTGATCGGGATCGATTTGGCGTTGGCCAGCGCGCAGAAATCCCCGCCCGGGCAGGCAATGATGTCAGTCAACAAGCCGACGTTGGCGGTCCCCAGATTCAGCTCACACGCCAATTGCCACAGCGCATACAAATCAGATTTCGGCACATCGGGCAGGACGATGTTCTGCTCATGGGCAATGCGGATCTCGCCGAAGCCGAAGCGCTCGGACCAGTCGGCGACTGCGAGCATCTGCAACTCCGTCACGTCTCCCGGAGGCGCGGCCTGACCGGGTTTGGTCGACAGCACTACGCTGGTGTAACCCGCCACTTTGTGCGGCTGCACGTTGCGCGCGACCCAGCGGGCAAACGCCGGGCTTTCGGCCAGCCGCGTGCCGAAGTCCAGATCGGTGTCGGGCAGCGTGCGATAGGTCGGTGGCACGAAGGCACTGGCGACCCGCTGATATTCAATCTCGGTCAACTGCGCCGGGCCGTCCTTGAGGTGCTGCCATTCTTCTTCGACTTCTTTGGCGAAGGCCTCGATGCCCAGTGCCTTGACCAGAATCTTGATCCGCGCCTTGTACTTGTTATCGCGCCGGCCATGGCGGTTGTACACGCGCAGCACCGCCTCGACATAGGACAGCAAGTGCTGCCACGGCAAACCGTCACGAATCTGCAAACCAAGGATCGGTGTGCGCCCCAAACCGCCACCGACGATCACGCGCAAGAGCATTTGCCCATCGCGGCCGGGGTAAAGATACAGGCCGATGTCGTGCATCATGATCGCCGCGCGATCCTGCTTCGCCGAGCAGATGGCGATCTTGAACTTGCGCGGCAGAAAGAGGAATTCCGGGTTGATCGTCGACCATTGCCGGAGGATTTCCGCCAGCGGTCGCGGGTCGATCAACTCGTCTGCCGCGACACCGGCGAAGGCTTCGGTGGTGATGTTGCGTACACAGTTGCCGGAGGTCTGGATCGCGTGCATGTTGACCTGCGCCAGGCGTTCGAGAATGTCCGGCACCTCGGCCAGCTCAATCCAGTTGAACTGCATGTTTTGCCGGGTGGTGAAGTGTCCATAGCCACGATCATAGTCAGCCGCGATGCTCGCCAACGTGCGCATTTGCGCGGCGCTGAGCGTGCCGTAGGGAATCGCCACACGCAGCATGTAGGCGTGCTTTTGCATGTACAGACCGTTTTGCAGACGCAGCGGCAGAAACTCCTCTTCGCTCAACTCCCCGGCCACGAAGCGCTCGACCTGATCGCGAAACTGCGCAACGCGCTCGAACACCAGTGCGCGGTCGTAATCGTCGTATTGATACATGTGCCTCCCCACCTCATCAGGTTTCTTGCGGTAAAACCTGTGGGAGCGAGCTTGCTCGCTCCCACAGGGATTCTTCCATGAGGTGGACTATGGACTTCCAGCGCAGCACGTTACAGATTCACCTGAAACGATAAAAACCGTATCAGGGCGCGGCAGATGGCCGCAGGCAGCACCTCAATCTGATCCGCATAAATCAAATATTCCTGAGCCTGTTTTGTTTCTGACGGTGTTTCTACAGTGCAGCTCATGCCAGACCGGGTGGCCTGGCAAGACTTTGCAACCGTGGATGAACTGACCATGAGCACAGCAACAATCGGACAGGCTTATAACTACAACGGATGCATGGGGGTCTATGGGGATTTGAGCCTGTAAATAGGCTCTTTGAATCCTACCAAATCCCCATAATCCCCCGTCATACCCCGCATCACTGGCCCAGGAATTGGCCCAGCCATCTCCGGCGAAGACTTATCAAAAAGTAACTTTTTGATAAGTCTTGATTTCTCTCATTCCTTGCACTGGCGCATAAGATCCTGCCGGCATGCGGCCGGCTTTCATGCGCATGAAAAAAGGAAAGATGTATGAGCACTATTAAATTGAAGAATGAAGGCACCGGGCAGTTCAAGGAAGTCCCAGTGGGTTTCTCATGGACCACATTCTTTTTCGGTTTCTTCCCGGCATTGTTCCGCGGTGATTTCAAGCATTTCTTTATTCTGTTCTTCCTCACCGTACCTACGGCGGGGATTGTCTTGATTATTTACTGGTTCAAGTACAACAAATTTTACACCAATGATTTGATCAGCAGAGGATTTAAGGCTGTCATGAGCAAGCAAGA
>NZ_JBIWAL010000009.1:0-75117 GCF_044760045.1 Pseudomonas sp. NPDC098747
AATGAAACAGAGACCACCAAAATATAAAAACTAAAAAAAACTCAAAAACTACACCAAAAAAATACGAACTAATTATGCCAGAAAAGCCCAAAAAGAGTAGGGCCCTCCCGTCGTAACGGCGTAATTCCGTCGTTGAGCAGTGAATTTACCTGCGCTGAACCGTTTTAGTGCCGGGTATCTGACGGCGTGTCGACGCCCGCTCCAGCGAACAATTGAGCGATATCGGCAGCATCGAACTCGTAGCGTTCGTTGCAGAACTGGCAGTCGATCTCGACTTTGCCGCCCTGCTCGGCCACCAATGCCTGCGCATCTTCCAGACCCAGACTGACCAGCGCATTGCCCGAGCGTTCCCGCGAGCAGCTGCAGTGGAAGCGCAAGTTCTGCACGTCGAACAAGCGCACTTGCTCTTCATGGTAGAGGCGATGCAGCACGGTTTCGTTGTCCAGGCTCAACAATTCATCGGCGGTCAGGGTGCTGGCCAGCGCGGTGATGTGCTGCCAACTGGCGGCGCGATCTTCTTCGTCTTTCAGACGATCGGCCGGCAGTTGTTGCAACAGCAGGCCACGGGCGCGACGACCGTCGGCGAACAGCTTGAAGCGGGTGCCGACCTGTTGCGACATGACGAAATAATTGGTGAAGCAATCGGACAGGGTTTCGCCGTCGAGGTCGACGATGCCCTGATAGCGCTGGCCAACAGTCGGGTCGACGGTCAGGGCCAGGACGCCGTTGGGCATCAAGTCGCTGAGGGTCGCATCGGCCGAGATCTGGTCGGCGTGGTAACGCGCCAGGCCGCGGATTTCACGATCGCTGGAGCATTCGATCATCAACATCGGGATCGGGCCTTCAGAGCGCGCCTGCAGAATCAGCAAACCGTCGAACTTCAGGGTGCCCACCAGCAACGAGGCCGCCGCCATCAATTCGCCCAGCAGTTGCGCAACCGGCTCCGGGTACGGGTGCTTGGCGAGGACTTCGGCGTAGCTGCGTTCAAGCGCTACCAGTTCGCCGCGAGTGTCGCTGTCATCGAAGATGAAGCGTTGGGTGTAATCGGTATCCGGGAGATCGGTCATAGGTCTGGGTATCTGAATTGATGACAAATTGGTTACAAAACATGAAAATGCCGCGCTTCTTTGCACCGGTTTGGTGCGAACGTTCAGCCACGGGAGGCATTTTATGAACAATCCGGGTTTGTTCCAATCAAGGTGGAACCTCGGCCGGTTGGTTCTGTGCAACGTCGTGCCATTGGCGCTTCTGGCTTTCTGGTTATGGCCTACGGGCAACCTGCTGTGTGTGATTTTCGACGAGTGGCTGTTTCGCTCGCTCAATGCACCGCTGGCCAGCAACCCGATATGGCTCCACATCTGGGCAATTGCAAGTCTGCGCCCTTTCGACATCGTCGTCGGACTGATTCTGCTGACGCTTCTTATCAAGGGCGACTGGGTGTTCAAGGCGATTGACGTGCGTCGCGCGTTCTTCGGCTTTTTCTCGATCCTGCTGTTGATGGTGGTGATTCGCGCACTGTTTTCCAAGTTCGCCGACCACATGGGCTGGCAGCACAACAGCCCGTCGATGGTGCTGGAGGGCGCGGTGCACCTCAGTGACTACTTCCCCCATCTGGAGAAGACCTGGGAGCTGAAGGATCGCTCGGGCCAGAGCTTCCCCGGTGACCATGCGTCGGTGCTGCTGATCTGGGCACTGTTCATGGGTGTGTTCAGCCGTACGGTCGGCCAGTTCCTGACGATCTGGGGCCTGGCTGTGCTGTTCATGCTCCCGCGACTGGTGGCTGGCGCGCATTGGGGTCAGGACGATTACATCGGCGGCGTGTTGCTGGCGGTATGGGCGTTGGGCTGGGGCTACTACACGCCGTTTGCCTATCACGCGGCGAATTTCTGGCTGAAAGTGACAGCGCCGATTTTCAATCTGTTGGGCAAGTTGCCGCTGGTTTCGCGGATGAGTGTGGTGCGTAGCGCCTGATACCGCGTCGTCCCCAGCGAGTGCTGCGCACTCGAATCGACAGCAGGCTGGCGACGAGGCCGGCACGGACGACACTGAAACAGCAGCCCTAATCGTCGTTACTGTTCCCACGAAACTTAAACAGATCCCGCCTCTGCTTCTTGCTCGGTTTGCCGTCGGTGCTCACGCCCAACGCGCCAGCCTTGCGCATCGCCGCGGCCGCTTCGCGCTTGGCAATACTCGCGTCGGTTTCCGCATACAAAGCCTGCGCCTCGGGGGCGCCGCGGCGCACGATCGACAAGGCTTCGACCCTGACGATGCGTACTTCGAAACCGTTACGTATCTCGAACTCATCGCCGACGCGCGGCTCTTTGCCAGGCTTGCAGCGCTCGCCTCGACAATGCACCTTGCCACCCTCGATTGCAGCTTTGGCCAAGGCACGGGTTTTGTAAAAACGCGCTGCCCATAGCCACTTATCGAGACGGACCTTGTCGTCCTCTTCCTGTTTTTGTGCCATATGAATTCCTCGCTCAGCCAGTAGTCGGAACTGTACTACCGTTTCTGTCGGGCGCAAGAACTCGGCCCTCCAGATAGACTGTGATCTTGGCCGATTCATCGGTATGGAGTGATCGAGTGACTAAATTTCCGTCTTCATTAACCTCGCCCAAGACGGGTTGCCAGGGCTGCCAGCAAAGCGAGCCGCTGGGCTTCGATTTTTCTTTCGCCTACCAACCTATCGTAGATCTGCGCAACCAGTCGGTTTTCGCCCATGAAGCGCTGGTCCGCGGCGTGGCCGGCGAAGGCGCACTGACTGTGTTAGATCAGGTTACAGAAGAGAACCGCTACCGTTTCGACCAGCTATGCCGGACACGCGCCATCGAAGGCGCGGCCAGACTTAATATGCAGACACACTTGTCGATCAACTTCATGCCCAACGCTGTCTATCGTCCAGAGTTATGCATTCGCAGCACCCTGGAGGCCGCAGAAAAATACAATTTCCCGATTGATCGACTGATTTTCGAAACCCTGGAAAGCCAGCACGTAGATAACTATCGCCATTTGACCAATATTCTGCGTGAATACCGCGAATTCGGCTTCAAGACCGCCATCGACGATTTCGGTGCCGGTTATTCGGGGCTCAATCTGCTGGCTGATTTCCAACCGGACCTGATCAAACTCGACATGGCGTTGATCCGCGATGTCGATCACGACCGTGTCCGTCAGGCTATCGTTCGGGGGATTGTCACAATCTGTGCGGAGTTGGACGTTACAGTCATTGCCGAAGGGATCGAAAGCGCCGGTGAACGGGATTTCCTGGCGGACTGTGGAATATTTCTGATGCAAGGTTATTGGTTCGCCAAACCTGCATTCAAAGCGTTGGCCCAGGTCTCACCTAGGGCCTGGACGCGTTAATCGTTGGTTTTTTCCTATTGAAGACATTTGACCATTTGACCGTTGTTGGTCTGCGCGAGTGGGTGGCGCTCCCGGATTTGGGAGTCGCGGGCCTGCGCGCAAAAATCGACACCGGTGCCAGTACCTCCAGTCTGCATGCCACCGACATCGAACCGTTCGAACGCGACGGCACGAAGTGGGTGCGATTTACCGCGCACCTGGGCACGGTGGTGCAGTTGCGTCACCGGCGTTGCGAAGCGCCGCTGGTGACGCGCAAAACCATCAAGAGCTCCAACGGCCATGCTCAGGAACGCTACGTGATCAGCACCACCCTGGCCTTGGGTGATCGGGTCTGGCCAATCGAGTTCACTCTGGCCTGCCGCAAGTCGATGCGTTATCGCCTGTTGCTCGGTTCCAAAGCCCTGATCGACGGCCAGTTGGTGGTCAATCCGGGCATCAAATATGTACAAGACAAGCCGGTGTTCCCGGTATCTACCTCTTCCACAGGTGTTGCATGAAGATCGCTGTGCTGTCGCGGAACCCGCGTCTGTATTCCACCCGTCGTCTGGTCGAGGCCGGCACTGAACGCGGGCATGAAATGGTCGTGATCGACACCTTGCGCGCCTACATGAACATCGCCAGCCACAAGCCGCAGATCCACTATCGCGGCAAACCGCTGGAAGGCTTCGACGCGGTGATCCCGCGGATCGGCGCGTCGGTGACGTTCTATGGCTGTGCGGTGTTGCGCCAGTTCGAAATGATGGGGGTGTTCCCGCTCAATGAATCGGTGGCCATTGCCCGCTCGCGTGACAAATTGCGCTCGCTGCAACTGCTGTCGCGCCGTGGCATTGGTTTGCCGGTGACCGGGTTTGCTCACTCGCCGGACGATATTCCCGACCTGATCGACATGGTCAACGGCGCGCCCCTGGTGATCAAAGTGCTGGAAGGCACTCAAGGCATCGGCGTGGTGTTGTGCGAAACCGCGACCGCCGCCGAGTCGGTGATCGAGGCGTTCATGGGCCTGAAGCAGAACATCATGGTCCAGGAATACATCAAGGAGGCTGGCGGTGCAGATATCCGCTGCTTCGTGGTCGGCGACAAGGTAATCGCGGCAATGAAGCGTCAGGCCAAACCGGGTGAATTCCGGTCCAACCTGCATCGCGGCGGCAGCGCCAGCCTGATCAAGATCACCCCGGAAGAACGCATGACGGCGCTGCGTGCGGCCAAGGTCATGGGGCTGTCGGTGGCGGGCGTGGATATTCTGCGTTCCAATCACGGGCCGCTGGTGATGGAAGTGAATTCGTCACCGGGACTGGAAGGGATCGAGACCACCACCGGGAAGAACGTGGCGGGGATCATCATTGAGCATCTTGAGAAGAATGGCGGGCCGAATATGACCCGGACCAAAGGCAAGGGCTAAAGCGAAGAGCAAGAGCCCCTCACCCTAACCCTCTCCCATAGGGAGAGGGGACTGATTGGGGGATGCTTTTGAGATACACCGACCTGAACGAGTATCGCCGAATCCATAATCGACCGGATCTTTCAGGTCGGTGCAGGACGCAAGACACCTCGGTCAGCCCCCTCTCCCTCCGGGAGAGGGCTGGGGTGAGGGTGCTTTTGACTTACACCGCATCTCGCGGCAGCATCAACCCCAACGGCAACCGCACCCGCGCTTCCAGCCCACCACCGGACCGGTTACGCAGCTCAACATTGCCGCCATGCATCGAAGCAATCCGCTTCACGATCGCCAATCCCAAGCCGGTACCCTTGCCGCCCCGCGCCCGATCCCCTCGGGTGAACGGATTGAAAATCGCCTCAAGCTCCGACGGATCAATCCCCGCACCACGGTCCATCACGCTCAGCACCACATACGGCGCGCTGGTGTCGCCGGACACATACGCCGCCACTTCAACGCCGCTGCCGGCATGGTTCAAGGCGTTGCCGATCAGGTTGTTGAGCAGACGTTTCATCGATACCCGACGTAGCGGGAACGGCTGGATCGGCTCCAGACGCAGGCGAACCTTCTCTTCAGTCTGGTTGTACGGCGCCGCCACTTCACGCACCAGATCGCTGAGATCTACCTCCTCCACCGACTCGTCACGACCATCGCGAATGAACGCGAGGAACTGGTCGAGAATCGCGTCCATGTCTTCGATGTCACGCACCATGTCGTCGGTCAGGTCGTTGCGGTCGCCCATCAATTCCAGCGAAAGCCGCAAGCGCGTCAACGGCGTACGCAAGTCATGGGAGACGCCGGCCAGCATCAGCTCACGCTCACGTCCGGCCTGTTCGACGTCTTCGGCCATCTGATTGAAGGCGCGATAGACCTCGGTCATCTCACTCGGCGTGTCGCTGATCGGCAGGCGCACGCTGCGACCCTGGCCGAGTTGCCGGGCGGCGTATACCAGACGTTTCAAGGGTTGGTTGAGCTGGCTGACGAAAATCCATGCCGAGGCAGTCGACAGCAAACCGATCGCGAGGAACCAGCCCAGCACGTTCCAGATTTTCTGGCCACGCAACGGGTGCGGATACAGCGGGACTTTCAGCCAGCCATCACCCAAGCTCGGGGCGCGAACCCACAAGGCCGGCGGCGAGTGCATACGCAACCGCACTTCGGTGTCGGCGCCGAGTTCCGACTGCATCTGCCGTTGATAGATCTCGCTGTAAGGCCAGTGCTGTTCGCCTTCGGGTACACCGGCACCCACCACCCGGATCAGGGTTGCGGCGTCAGCGATCTTCGCGCGATTTTCTTCGTCAGCGGCCCAATAGGCACGCAGCGTCAGGGCGACGCCGTGGCTATATTGGCGATCCACCAGCACGTCCTCGTTCATCAACAGATAAACCAGGGTCAGCGCCTTGGAAAACAGCACGACGATGAGCACCAGCCAGAGGGTGCGGGAGAAAAAACTTTGGGGGAACCAGACAGGGGTCTTCATCAATAACCGCTACACACTTGCAGGAGCGAGCAATGCTCGCATATTGCGGATTGCGAGTCTGTGGGAATGGCCGTTCGACCACCTCCCAACAGACCCGCTCCTACAAATCGCCGATCACTTGGTGGCGGCGCCATCCGGTACGAACACGTAGCCCACGCCCCAGACAGTCTGGATGTAGCGCGGCTTGGATGGATCGGGCTCGATCATACGGCGCAGACGGGAAATCTGCACGTCGATGGAACGCTCCAGAGCATCCCACTCGCGGCCACGGGCCAGGTTCATCAGTTTGTCGCGGGTCAGTGGCTGACGCGCGTTCATCACCAAGGCCTTGAGTACCGCAAACTCACCGGTAGTGAGCATGTGCACTTCGTCACCGCGTTTCAGCTCACGAGTGGCCAGCGACAAGACGTAATCACCGAAGGTGACGTTTTCGTCTTCGCTGCCCGGCGCACCCGGCACTGGTGCGGCCTGACGACGCAGCACCGCTTTGACCCGAGCCATCAGCTCGTCCGGGTTGAACGGCTTGGCCAGATAATCGTCAGCGCCCAGTTCAAGGCCCTTGATGCGGCTCATCTCATCGCCCTTGGCGGTGAGCATGATGATCGGAATCTGGTTGTTCGCGGCCCGCAGGCGGCGGCAAGCGGTCAGACCGTCTTCGCCGGGCAGCATCAGGTCGAGGACGACCAGATTGAATACTTCACGCGCCAGCAGACGATCCATCTGCTCGGTATTGGGTACGGTACGGGCACGGTAGCCCTTGCTGACGAAAAACCGTTCCAGCAGGCTGCTTAGCCCAGGATCGTCGTCAACGATGAGAATTTTTTCGCCTTCAGCAGTTTGTGCAGTGCTGCTCATTAGATGCTCCTTTTAGCTCGGCGCGCATTATGGCGTAGCTGCCGTTATACGCACCGTGTGCATTGTTAGCAGATTTTTCCTTCACTGCCAGAAAACCGGGGTTTAAGCCTACAGACTGTGACGCCCCCGAATGACAGAACGCTGGTTATAATGCGCGGCGTTTTGTGCCAGGCAACGTCTGAATCGTTACCGCAAGTGGCCGTCTTTTTCCCCGGCCAGCGCAGTAATAGTTCGATTTCACGGGTCAATGGGCTGCCTTTTGACCCAGGCAGCGGCAATCTTCAAGCCGCTCAACCAGACTCCGGGCCTTTATTTCCGTGCCTGCGAGCCTGCTTTCACAATATGTCAGGTGGTTTTATGGACAGCATCAACAGCCGCATCGCCGAGGAACTCGGCGTACGCCCACAACAGGTCGAAGCGGCCGTCGCGCTACTCGATGAAGGCTCTACCGTTCCCTTCATTGCCCGCTACCGGAAAGAAGTCACCGGCAGCCTCGATGACACCCAGTTGCGTCATCTGGAAGAGCGTCTGCGCTACCTGCGAGAACTCGACGAACGGCGCATCAGCATCCTCGCCAGCATCGAGGAGCAAGGCAAACTCACCCCTGCCCTCGAGCGCGACATCAAACTCGCAGACACCAAGACTCGCCTCGAAGACTTGTACCTGCCGTACAAGCAGAAGCGCCGCACCAAGGGCCAGATTGCCCTCGAGGCCGGCCTCGGCGACTTGGCCGACGGCCTGTTCAACGACCCGAACCTCGCGCCGGAAGCCGAAGCCGCACGCTTCGTCGATACCGAAAAAGGCGTGGCCGATGTGAAGGCTGCGCTGGAAGGCGCCAAATACATCCTGATGGAACGTTTCGCCGAAGACGCCAGCTTGCTGGAAAAACTGCGTACCTATCTCAAGCAGGAAGCCATCCTCAGTGCCCGCGTCATCGCCGGCAAAGAAGAGGAAGGTGCCAAGTTCCGCGACTACTTCGAACACGACGAACCGCTGAAAAGCATGCCGTCGCACCGCGCCCTCGCGATTTTCCGTGGCCGTAACGAAGGCATTCTCAGCTCCGCGCTGAAAGTCGGCGACGAACTGCCGGGCACCATGCACCCGTGTGAAGGCATGATCGGCCAGCAATTCAAAATCCAGAACCAGAACCGTCCGGCCGACAAATGGCTCGGTGAAGTGGTGCGCTGGACCTGGAAGGTCAAGCTTTACACCCACCTCGAAACCGACCTGCTCGGCGAGCTGCGCGACGGCGCCGAAACCGAGGCGATCAACGTTTTCGCCCACAACCTGCACGACCTGCTGCTGGCCGCCCCGGCCGGCCCGCGCGCCACCCTGGGCCTCGACCCGGGCCTGCGTACTGGTTGCAAGGTGGCCGTGGTCGACTCGACCGGCAAAATGCTCGATCACGCCACGGTTTACCCGCACGTGCCGCACAACAAGTGGGATCAGACCATCGCCATTCTGGCGGCCCTGTGCGCCAAGCACTCGGTTGACCTGATCGCCATCGGCAACGGCACCGCGAGCCGCGAAACCGACAAACTGGCAATCGAACTGATCAAAAAATATCCAGCCATGAAAATGACCAAGGTCATGGTGTCGGAGGCTGGTGCATCCGTGTATTCGGCGTCGGAACTGGCGGCCAAGGAATTCCCGGATCTAGACGTGTCGATCCGTGGCGCGGTGTCAATCGCCCGTCGATTGCAGGATCCACTGGCAGAGCTGGTGAAAATCGATCCGAAATCCATCGGTGTCGGTCAGTACCAGCACGACGTCTCGCAGTTGAAACTGGCGCGCGGTCTGGATGCTGTGGTCGAAGACTGCGTGAACGCCGTCGGTGTCGACGTGAATACCGCCTCCGTGGCGCTGCTGGCGCGAATTTCCGGCCTCAACGCCACGCTGGCGCAAAATATCGTTGCTCACCGCGACGAACACGGCGCGTTCAAGACTCGCGCGGCACTGAAGAAAGTCGCACGTCTGGGCGAAAAAACTTTCGAACAGGCTGCCGGTTTCTTGCGCGTGATGAACGGCGACAACCCGCTGGATTCCTCGGCCGTTCACCCGGAAGCCTATCCGCTGGTGCAGCGCATTGCCGCTGAAACCGACCGCGATATCCGCTCGCTGATCGGTGACGCCAGTTTCCTCAAGCGTCTGGATCCGAAGAAATTCACCGACGAGACCTTCGGTCTGCCAACGGTGACCGACATCATCCAGGAACTGGAAAAACCGGGTCGTGACCCGCGTCCAGAGTTCAAGACTGCCGAGTTCCAGGAAGGCGTAGAAGACCTCAAGGATCTGCAACTGGGGATGATCCTCGAAGGTGTCGTCACCAACGTGACCGCGTTCGGCGCATTCGTCGACATCGGCGTGCATCAGGACGGTCTGGTGCACATCTCGGCGCTGTCGGAGAAGTTCATCAAGGACCCACGCGAAGCGGTGAAGGCCGGTGACGTGGTGAAAGTGAAGGTCATGGAAGTCGACATTCCGCGCAAACGCGTCGGCCTGTCGATGCGCATGGGCGACACCCCGGGCGAAAAAATTGACGGCGCCCGTGGCTCGCGTCCGGGCTCGGCACAGCGTCAGCCGTCGAACAACGCACCACGTAAGGAAACCGCGACCGCAGCGCCAGTGAACAATGCGATGGCCTCGCTGTTCGCCAACGCCAAACAGCTGAAGAAACGCTGATGGAAATTCCGGCCGGGCTCGTCGAGAGCGCGTTTTTCAAGCTGTTGGGCTGTCGCCTGCACAGCCTGGAAACCGGGGTGGCGCAAGTCGCCCTGGGGCTGGAACCGGAACTGCGCAACCGCGGCGGCAAATTGCACGGTGGCGCGCTGTTCAGTCTGGTCGACATTGCCATGGGGCTGGCCTGCTCCAGCACTCACGGTTTCGATCAGCAGAGCGCGACCATCGAGTGCAAGATCAACTACATCCGCGCCGTCTCGGACGGCGAGGTGCTGTGCACGGCGCGGGTGATTCACCCGGGCCGACGCACGTTGGTGGTCGAAGCCGAGGTGATGCAGGGCGACAAACTGGTCGCAAAAGCGCAGGGCACGTTCGCTGTCCTGTAGATGTTGGTCATCATTTTGAGTTAATTTCGGCGCTGTGAACGCAGCGTCGAGCTTTTCTGTGGGAGCGAGCTTGCTCGCGAAGGCGGTGTGTCAGGCGACTTGATGTTGACTGATACGCCCTCTTCGCGAGCAAGCTCGCTCCCACAAGGACCGCGTAATCTTCGCGTGCATCAGCCAGATTCAGGGAATGAAGTTGGCATTTCAACGGGGGCTTTCAGGCCCGAAAAACCAGGCGAAAACGCCAGTTTCAACTTCACCCTTGTAGACCGTCCTGCCCACCCCCATATTGGGGCGACTGACGCGTGAAGGAATCCAAATTGAGCGAACTTCTCAACCGCCGCCTGGCTCTGCTCGGTGAGCGCGCCAACCTCTCTCTGCTCGAGCAGTGCCTTCACGGTATCGAACGTGAATGCCTGCGCGTGACCAGCGAAGGTCGCCTGGCGCAAACGCCGCACCCGGAAGCCTTGGGTTCCGCGCTGACCAACGAACAAATCACCACCGACTATTCCGAGTCGTTGCTGGAATTCATCACACCCGCCCTGCCCGACCCGGCCGACACCCTGGCCAGCCTGGACAAGATTCACCGCTTTGCCTACAGCAAACTCGGCACCGA
Organism: Pseudomonas sp. NPDC098747; assembly: GCF_044760045.1. Taxonomy (NCBI): domain Bacteria; kingdom Pseudomonadati; phylum Pseudomonadota; class Gammaproteobacteria; order Pseudomonadales; family Pseudomonadaceae; genus Pseudomonas; species Pseudomonas sp. NPDC098747. The sequence continues at coordinate 10,812 of NZ_JBIWAL010000009.1, forward strand.
GTATCTGTGGAGTCCATCGATGCCGTGCCCGTTGCCGGCCGAGGAAGACATCCCGATCGCCTATTACGGCACCTCCAACATCGGTCAGCTCAAGTACGTCTATCGCAAGGGTCTGGCCCTGCGTTACGGCAAGACCATGCAGTGCATCGCCGGGATTCACTACAACTTTTCCCTGCCGGAAAAGCTCTGGCCGCTGCTCAAGGAAGCCGAAGGTTTTGTCGGCACTGACCGGGATTTCCAGTCGGTCTCCTACATTGCGTTGATCCGCAATTTCCGTCGCTACAGCTGGCTGCTGATGTACCTGTTCGGTGCCTCACCGGCGCTGGACGCCGGTTTCCTGCGGGGTCGTTCACATCAGCTGGAACAACTGGACCCGGACACGCTGTACCTGCCCTACGCCACGAGCCTGCGCATGAGCGACCTCGGTTATCAGAGCAACGCCCAGGCCGGCCTGACGCCGTGCTACAACGATCTGGCGAGCTACACCGACAGCCTGCGCAAAGCCGTCGCCACGCCGTACGCGCCGTACGTTGAAGTCGGCACGCATCAGGATGGCGAGTGGGTGCAACTGAACACCAACATCCTGCAGATCGAAAACGAGTATTACTCCAACATCCGCCCGAAACGCGTGACCTACACCGGCGAGCGGCCGATCCAGGCGCTGGTCGCCCGTGGCATTCAGTACGTCGAAGTGCGTTGCCTGGACATCAACCCGTTCCTGCCGATGGGCATCGACCTCACCGAGTCGCGCTTCCTCGACGCCTTCCTGTTGTATTGCGCGCTGAACGACAGCCCGCTGCTGACCAACACCTCGTGCAGCAACGCCACGTCGAACTTCCTCAGCGTGGTCAAGGAAGGTCGCCGTCCAGGCCTGCAATTGCAGCGTGATGGCCAGCCGGTCGACATGAAGACCTGGGCGGCAGAATTGCTGGAACAGATTGCTCCACTGGCGGCGCTGCTGGATCAAAGCCATGGCGGCCACGCGCATAGCACCGCACTGGATGCGCAACTGGCCAAGGTCAAGGATTCGTCCCTGACGCCATCGGCGCAGGTGCTAGCCGCGATGGCCGAGCACAAGGAAAGCTTCGCCCAGTTCTCCCTGCGTCAGAGCCAAGTGCATGCCGAGTTCTTCCGCAGCGAGCCGCTGGCGGCCGATGAGCAGGCGAAGTTTGAGGAAGTGGCGCGTACTTCGCTGGCGGCGCAGGCTGAGCTTGAGCAGAACGAGGTGGGCGATTTCGACGTGTTTGTCGGGTCGTATCAGGCGAGTATTTTGGCGATCAGCAACTGAAAAGCCCCTCACCCTAACCCTCTCCAAGAGGGAGAGGGGACTGACCGAGGTGTTTGGTCGAGCTACGCCGACCTGAAATACCGAGTCGAACTCAGGAGTTGAAAAGCCCCCGATCGGCTCCCTTCCCCCTCGCCCCCCTGGGGGCGGTCCGACGTTTCGGGAGGGTTGGGGTGAGGGGGGAAAATCTCCAGCCGAACCCCAAACCCAAAAAGCCCACAATCCACCGAGCCTTAGATTTTTCCGCTCATAAGCTCATTCTAAAAAGTTATTTATTTCTGCGTTCTTAGATCATTTAGTCTCCTTTCACGCCGACGCTCGGTCGCCTGATATGGAGCTTTTCGATGAAACTGAATTCCCCGCTTCGCCTGCTGGCCGTGGCCTCTCTGGCTGCCGCGAGTTTTCTGGCTCAGGCCACCGACCTTACTGTCGCTTACCAAACCACCGTTGACCCGGCGAAAGTCGCTCAAGCCGACGGCGCCTACGAGAAAGCCACCAAGGCCGATATCAACTGGCGCAAGTTCGACAATGGTGCCGACATCATCGCCGCCATCGCTTCCGGCGACGTGCAGATCGGCTATCTCGGTTCGAGCCCACTGACCGCAGCGATCACCCGCAAAGTCCCGGTGGAAACGTTCCTCATCGCCACCCAGATCGGCGCCGCCGAAGCACTGGTAACCCGCGACGGTTCCGGGATCAAGACACCACAGGACCTGATCGGCAAGAAGATCGCCGTGCCATTCGTGTCGACCGGTCACTACAGCCTGCTCGCGGCGCTGAAGCACTGGAACATCGACCCATCGAAAGTCACCGTGCTCAACCTCGCCCCGCCAGCGATCATCGCGGCGTGGAAACGCGGTGACATCGACGCCACCTACGTTTGGGATCCGGCGCTGGGCGTGGCCAAGGAAAACGGCAAAGTGCTAATCACTTCCGGCGAACTGGCCAAGTTCGGCGCGCCGACGTTCGATGCCTGGATCGTGCGCAAAGACTTCGCCGCCAAGCACCCGGAAATCGTCACCGCGTTCGCCAAGGTCACCCTCGACGCCTACGCCGATTACCGCAAGGACCCGAAAGCCTGGCTCGCCAACCAGAGCAATATCGACAAACTGGTGAAACTCTCCGGCGCCAAGGCCAGCGACATTCCGCTGCTGCTGCAAGGCAACGTCTACCCGCTGGCGGCGGATCAGGTCAGTGACCTCGGTGCGCCGACCACCAAAGCCATCACCGACACCGCCGCGTTCCTCAAGGAGCAAGGCAAAGTCGAAGCCGTTCTGCCGGACTACGCACCGTACGTCAGCGCCAAATACATCACCAACTGATCGGGAGTTAACTGCGATGGCCTTGCTACAGCTGGAGCGCATCAGCGCACAGTACCCGGGCAGCCCTACACCTGTGCTGGCGGATATTTCTTTGACCCTGGGGCCTCAGCAATTGCTGGTCGCCCTCGGCCCGTCCGGCAGTGGCAAGACTTCGCTGTTGAACCTGATTGCCGGTTTCGTCGAACCGAGCGCCGGGCGCATCACCCTCGACGGCGTGCCGGTCAAAGGTCCGAGCGCCGAACGGGGCGTGGTGTTCCAGGACGACGCGTTGCTGCCCTGGCAGGACGTGTTGGCCAACGTTGCTTTCGGTCTGGAACTGGCCGGTGTCGCCAGGAACAAACGCGAACTGCGCGCCCGCGAGATGCTCGCGCTGGTCGACCTTTCCGGTTTCGAAAGCCGCCGCATCTGGCAACTCTCCGGTGGCCAGAAACAACGTGTCGGCCTCGCCCGCGCACTCGCTGCCGACCCGCGCGTTTTGCTGATGGACGAACCCTTCGGCGCCCTCGACGCCTTCACTCGCGAACAGATGCAGGAGCTATTGCTGCAAGTCTGGCAACGCACCGCCAAACCGGTTTTCCTGATTACCCACGACATCGAAGAAGCGGTGTTCCTCGCCACTGACCTGATTCTGCTGGCGCCGAGTCCGGGGCAGATCGTTGAGCGTCTACAGCTGGATTTTGGTCAGCGTTACGCGGCCGGTGAGTCCGCGCGAACGATCAAATCCGACCCGCGTTTTATCGAAACCCGCGAACACGTACTGAGCAAAGTGTTCTCGCAACGGCAGGAGCGCGCATGAGCAGTTACGACGTTTCCGCCCCTGCGGTAAAAACCGCCATTCCCTCGGTGGCAGTTCCAGTGCGCCGCAGCCTCAGCACCCGGTGGATCAGCCTGCTGACGTTGCTCGCGTTGTTGGCAGTCTGGTGGGCAGTGACCGCGGCGGGTTTGATCGAACCGCTGTTCCTGCCGCCACCGTCTGCCGTTGCGCAAAAAGGCTGGTTGCTGGCGACCAGCGGCTACATGGATTCGACGCTGTGGCAGCACCTCGGCGCGAGTCTGAGCCGCATCGGTCTGGGCCTCGGCTTCGCGATTCTGACCGCCGTGCCGGTGGGCATCGCCATTGGCGCCAACCGTATCGCGCGCGGTGTGCTTGATCCGCTGATCGAGTTCTACCGGCCGATTCCGCCACTGGCTTACCTGCCGTTGATCGTGATCTGGTGCGGCATCGGTGAATTGTCGAAAGTGCTGCTGATCTACCTGGCGATTTTCGCGCCGATTGCCATCGCCACTGCCACCGGCGTGCGCACGGTCGATCCAGCGAAATTGCGCGCCGCGCAATCGTTGGGCGCCACCCGCGTGCAGTTGATTCGCCATGTGATTTTGCCGAGCGCACTGCCGGACATCCTCACCGGTGTGCGCATTGGCCTGGGCGTCGGTTGGTCGACCCTGGTCGCCGCCGAACTGATCGCTGCCACCAGCGGTTTGGGCTTCATGGTGCAGTCGGCCGCGCAATTTCTGGTGACCGACGTGGTGGTGCTGGGGATTCTGGTCATCGCCCTGATCGCCTTCGCCATGGAGATGAGCCTGCGCGCCCTGCAACGCAAACTGGTGCCGTGGCACGGCCAGGCTCACTGAATAATTGCCATGTGAAGAACCTGTGGGAGCGAGCTTGCTCGCGAATGCTGACTTTCTGTCGACATTTTTGGTGCCTGACACACCGCTTTCGCGAGCAAGCTCGCTCCCACAAAAAGCTCGACAGCCCGAATTCGAAGAGAACCACCATGAGCAGCCTGCACATCACCCCGTTAAGCTCGGCCCTCGGCGCGCAGATCAGCGGCGTCGACATCAGCCAGCCATTGAGCCTGGACCACCGCGATGCCATCGAGCAGGCGTTGCTCAAGTATCAAGTGCTGTTCTTCCGCAACCAGCCGATCGAGCCGTCGCAACAGGCGCGCTTCGCTCACTATTTCGGCGATCTGCACATTCACCCGATCTACCCGAACGTGCCGGAACAGCCAGAGGTTTTGATCCTGGATACCGCCGTCACCGACGTGCGCGACAACGCGATCTGGCACACCGACGTGACCTTCCTGCCGACCCCGGCGATGGGCGCGGTACTCAGCGCCAAGTTGCTGCCAGAGTTCGGTGGCGACACGTTGTGGGCCAGTGGCATTGCCGCCTATGAAGCGCTGTCGGCACCGATGAAAGGTTTGCTCGAAGGCCTGACCGCGACCCACGATTTCACCCGCTCGTTTCCGCTGGAACGCTATGGCAACACGCCCGAGGCGCTCGCACAGTGGGAGGAGGCACGCCGCAAGAATCCACCGCTGTCACACCCGGTGATTCGCACGCATCCGGTGAGCAGACGACGTTCGTTGTTCGTCAATGAAGGTTTTACATCGAAGCTCAACGAGCTGTCGGAAACCGAAAGCGAGGCGATTCTGAAGTTTTTGTTTGCCCATGCCACGCGACCGGAATTCACCATTCGCTGGCGCTGGCAGAAGGACGATATTGCGTTCTGGGATAACCGCGTGACGCAACATTACGCGGTGGACGATTACCGGCCTGCGCGGCGGGTGATGCAACGAGCTACGGTGTTGGGGGATGTGCCGTTTTTTCGCTGAGCCTTTGAGAGCAAGAGCAAAATCAGAGGCCCCTCACCCTAACCCTCTCCCAGAGGGAGAGGGGACTGATTCGGGGATGCTTGAAAAATCTGCCGACCTGAATGTGCTGTAGCGAATCCAAAGTCGACTCGGTATTTCAGGTCAATGTACGAGGCAAGACACCTCGGTCGGCTCCTTCTCCCTCCGGGAGAGGGCTGGGGTGAGGGTTGCTTACTCCGCCGTCGACGGCCGCTCCCAAAGATTAATCCCACCCTCCTGAGCAAACCGGTCAATCTCCGCCAATTCCTCAGCACTGAAGCTCAAATTCTTCAATGCACCAACGTTCTCGATAATCTGCTCCGGCCGGCTCGCACCGATCAGCGCCGACGTCACTCGAGGATCACGCAGCGTCCACGCCAACGCCAGTTGCGCCAGGCTCTGCCCACGTCGTTTGGCGATCTCGTTCAACGCGCGCACGTGGGCGATGTTGTCCTCCGACAAGTGCGAAGCCTGCAACGAACCACCACCCGGACGATTGACCCGCGCATCCGCCGGCACGCCGTTGAGGTATTTATCGGTCAGCAGACCTTGCGCCAAAGGCGTGAAAGCAATCACGCCCGTGCCGAGTTCATCGGTGGTGTCGAGCAGGTCTTTTTCCACCCAACGGTTGAGCAGGTTGTACGCCGGTTGATGGATCAGCAGCGGCACTTTCCATTCTTGAAGCAGCGCTGCCATCTCGCGGGTTTTCACGCCCGAATACGATGAGATGCCGATGTACAAAGCCTTGCCCTGCTGCACCGCAGTGGCGAGGGCGCTGGCGGTTTCTTCCAGCGGGGTGTCCGGGTCGAAGCGGTGCGAATAGAAGATGTCCACATAGTCCAGACCGAGGCGTTGCAGACTCTGGTCGAGGCTGGCCAGCACGTACTTGCGCGAACCACCGCCCTGGCCGTATGGGCCGGGCCACATGTCCCAACCAGCCTTGCTGGAGATGATCAGCTCGTCGCGATACTGCTTGAAGTCTTCGCGCAGCAAACGACCGAAGTTGGTCTCGGCGCTGCCGTACGGCGGGCCGTAGTTGTTGGCCAGGTCGAAGTGGTTGATGCCCAGATCGAACGCGGTGCGCAGCAAGGCACGCTGGGTGTCGATCGGCGTGCTGTCGCCAAAGTTGTGCCACAGGCCCAGCGACAGCGCCGGCAACACCAGACCGCTGCGGCCGACGCGGCGGTAAGGGATGGAGTCATAGCGGTTTTCGGCAGCGGTGTAAGTCATCGAATCCTCTCTTGTTTGTATTGAAATAGGTGTCGACTGCTTCGCAAGCAAGCTCGCTCCCACAGGATCTCAGTCAGGCCGATAGCTCGCGTAAAGCCGCGGCAGCCAGAAACCCCGAGCGGGAACTGTAACGCTGGTCACGACGGACCGTCTGGTCAATGCGCTCCAGCAATTGCTCCGGCAACGTGGCATTGAAACGCACTGACTTGCCGAAATATGGGGTGATATCAAAGTCGACCACACCCCAAATGCCGCCAGCGTAATCCGGGTTGTCGAGATGCACATCGATTTCCCGGACTCGCGGCAACGGCGCGCCATCAGCAACCAACCCCTCGTAGTGCAATGCCAGCGCCTCTAGAGTGTTTTCAAAAGCTTCGGCTACCGTGGCGCCTGCGGAGTAGCAACCCGGTACATCCGGGACGATTACTCCATAGTCTGAGTCGGCATCCTTGTGCAGAACGACCGGGAATTTCATATGAGTGAATCCTTCCTCTAAAAGGTCCAGAAAAGGACTTTCGTTTCCAGTAACGGGCTTCATTTCAAACCCGCCTGTTTCAAAATGCTGTTGATCGTACCCTTTGGCAGATCCGAGTCAGGGTGCTTGATCGTCACCCTTCCTGGCTTGAGCGGATGCTTGTATTGGTGGTGACTGCCTTTCATCGCAACCAAGTACCAACCATCGTCCTCGATCATCCTGATCATTTCCCGACTACGCATGTCCTTCGCCCTGTTCGACAGCAAGAGCTGCTTACTCTAGGGGCTGGACACTGCGTCCATACACACAATACACACTCAGATAAATTTTAGCTTACTGAACGAACACTTGGTTATTGGTTAGATCAACGGCAGGCGCGGGCCTGCGAGCAAACGCGTCGCCATCTATATACATCTGGATTCGTCGCGAATTGTGTCCAATGGAGAAGGCCTGAGTTGTAAAGAGGTAGGCTAGTTTGGCTATGCTCTAGGCAACAACGAGGCGGCGGCTCAAACGCCGAATATCTCGCAGGTGAACATATGCACACCGCAATCATCATTTTCTTCGGCCTGGTCCTGCTGGCACTGATGCTCTACATCGGCGAGCGCATCGGCTTCAGTCGCCAGACATTGGCCTACAGCTTCGCCGCGCTGTGGCTCGCGTTGACGGTGATCAATGGCGCGGTGGGGGTGGTGCATGCCGGCCAGTCCGTGGGATCGAAACTGGTGATCGGCAGCGCGGTATTCGGGGTGCCGGTAGCGGCGATGGTGCTTTTCATGGTGCTGAGCGCCGAGTCCTGAACAGACCCGGCGCTCAGCTCATGATCAACGCACCAGGTGCAGGAACTGCATGTGCCGTTCGTACTGGTCGAGGATGTCGTTGATGATCTGTTCTTTGGTGTAGCCGACCAGATCGTAGTCCTGACTGCCCTCGCTCAGATGCACTTCAGCGCGGTAGTAACGGCGATTGTTCAGCTGTTTGGAGCCCATGCCCCCGCGCGCGAATGACGGTGTGAAGTAACCGCGCATCTGCACCTGATAGATGAACGGATGCTGCTCGCCATGGCCGATTTCCAGGCTGACGTTGTCGTGCGCAGGATCGGGCTGAGTGACCACATTCAAACCTTTCTCGACGAACACCGCCGTCACTTCTTCGATCGCCGGGCGCACCGTGGTGTCCATGAAGCGGTACACCTCATCACGCGACGGGAAGTGCACAGCCTGGCTCAGGCGTTGTCGCCAACCACCCGTGCCACGTCGCGAGCCGGACACCGGCGCCAGCGAATGCAGTTGCGCGATTTGCTTCTGCGATTCGAGATAGAAGGCCTTGTGCAGCCCCCACATCATCAACAGCAAAATCAGCGAGAACGGCAACGAGGTCAGCACCACCGCCGATTTCAGTGCATCAATGCTGCCGGAGAACAGCAGCGCACTGGTGATCAACGCCGTCATCGCGCCCCAGAACACCCGCAGCCATTTCGGCCCGTCTTCGTCCGGGTTGCCGCCCTTGGCCGACAGTGTCGAAAGCACCACGGTGCCGGAATCGGCGGAGGTGACGAAGAACACGAAGCTGATGAACACCGTCACGGCGATGACGGTTTTGCTCCACGGGTAGGTTTCCAGCAGCAGGTAGAGGGTCATCGACGGGTTGTCGATGGCCGACATGCCGAGTGCGCTCATGCCGTGGTTGAGCACCTGATCAATGGCGCTGTTGCCGAAGATCGACATCCACGCCAGGGTGAAACCGAGCGGAATCAGCAGCACGCCGAAGACGAATTCGCGGATGGTGCGACCACGGGAAATCCGCGCAATGAACAGGCCTACGAATGGCGACCATGCAATCCACCAGGCCCAGTAGAACACTGTCCAGCCGCCAAGCCAGTCGCTCGGTTTGTCGTAAGCGTAGAGGTCGAAACTCTTCATCGGCAATGCGCCGAGGTAGTCACCGATGTTCTGGATCAAGGTGTTGAGCAGGTGCTGAGTCGGGCCGGCGAACAGCACGAACAACAGCAGCGCGCAGGCCAGCAGCATGTTGATGTCGGACATCACCCGCACGCCTTTATCGACCCCGGCCACGGCGACGAGAATCGCCGCGCCCATCATCAGCGTGATCAGGCCGACCTGAATCCACTGCGTGTGAGCAATGCCGAACAGGTAGTCAAGACCCGAGTTGAGGTGCAGCACACCGAAGCCCATGTCGGCGCCGAGGCCGAACACCGTGGCGATGATGCCGAAGCCGTCCACCGCGTAGCCGATCGGGCCGTTGATGCGTTTGCCAATCAGCGGATACAGCGCCGAACGCAAGGCCAGCGGCAGGTTATGCCGGTAGGCGAAGTACGCCAGAGCCATGCCGACGAAGGCGAAAACGCCCCAGCCATGCAGGCCCCAATGCAAGAACAGAATCTGCATGGCCTGACGCGCCGCATCCGCGGTGCCCGCCTCGCCTTGCGGCGGTTGCAGCATGTGAGTCAGCGGTTCTGACACGCAGAAGAAAAACAGCGTAATGCTGATCCCGGCGGCGAACAGCATGCCCGCCCAAGACAAGTAACTGAATTCGGGTTCGTCGTGGTCGGCACCGAGTTTTATCTTGCCGTAGCCGGATAACGCGGTGACCACCACGAAGACCAGATACAGCGTCATCGCGAGCATGTAATACCAGCCGACCGTGTTGGCCGCCCAGTTTTGTGCTTCAAGCAGCCAGGCACCTGCCTGTTCCGGCATGGCGATGACAACGAGACCAAACAGCAGAATGAACGTCGCGGCGAAGTAGAACACCGGCGGATTCATCCGCACCAGACCGCTGGCGGGGGTAGACGATGCACTCATGAAACGTGCACCTCGAGGGGTTGAAACGTGGCTGAAATGATCGGACTCAGCAAAGGCAAGCCTCCTGTTGTGAGCGGGCAGCGAACCACCGGTTTAACTTGAATGAACGTTCAAGTTAAACATGAATGGGATGGTAAGGACTAATCGCAGGGCTAGGCGGTAGCTTTCCTACAGTAGCCCAAGGAGGGGTATGACGTTGGTTGGGGACGATTCGTTCACTGGAGAATTCGCTGAATGCCATTAGCTCGATTCGTCCTGAAAACCATTCGCGAGCAAGCTCGCTCCCACATTGGATCTGTGATTGGCACAAATCCCCTGTGGGAGCGAGCTTGCTCGCGAAGAGGCTGGATGCAACAACGCAAATTCAGAAGCCTACTTCTGCGTCCCGTCATCGTGCTGCAAATTGGCCTGAGTCAAATTGCAGCCCGCCGGCACACTGCGCGTCAGCCAGACGTTGCCGCCAATGGTCGAGCCCTTGCCAATGGTGATCCGCCCAAGAATCGTCGCTCCGGCATAAATCACCACGTCATCTTCAACAATCGGATGACGCGGATGGCCCTTCTGCAACTGCCCGTCTTCATCTGCCGGGAAGCGCTTGGCGCCAAGCGTTACCGCCTGATAGATCCGCACGCGCTCGCCAATGATCGCGGTCTCGCCGATCACCACACCCGTGCCATGGTCGATGAAAAAGCTGCGGCCGATCTGCGCGCCTGGGTGGATATCGATTCCCGTCGCCGAATGGGCGATTTCCGCGCTGATCCGCGCCAGCAATGGCAACCCGGCGCGATACAAGTGGTGGGCCAGACGATGGTGAATCACCGCCAGAATCCCCGGATAGCACAGCAACACTTCATCGACACTGCGCGCTGCCGGATCGCCGTGATAGGCCGCCAACACATCGGTGTCGAGTAGCGTGCGCAAGCCCGGTAAAGCCAAGGCGAAATCCTGAACGATCTGGATCGCACGGGCTTCGACCTCAGTGTCGACCTGTGCGCTGTGTCGGGCGACATAGCGCAGTTCAAGGCGCGTCTGCGCCAGCAAGGCATTCAACGCGACGTCGAGGGTGTGCCCTACATAAAAATCTTCGCTTTCTTCGCGCAGATCGACCGGCCCCAGGCGCATCGGGAATAACGCGCCACACAGCGCCTCGAGAATCTCAGCCATCGCAGCCCGCGATGGCAACTCGCGGCCACCCTGCTCGCCGGTGGCCCGGCCATTTTGTGCACGCCACTGATCCCGCGCGGTGCGCAGTTGGCTGACGATGGTCTGCAATTGCCAATGGCTGGAACGCTCGCTCATAAAGACTCCTCATGGGCGGCCGGACTGTCTGGCCGCGTCAACGGCCACCACTTTACGGCATGCCTGCGAGGGCGAATTAAGAACCGATAGTGCTGGGCTCAGTCCATTTGGCTATAAGCAATTCACGGTTGCCCCTGCAAAATCGCCTGCCTATAGTCCTTTCATCTTTCTCCGCCAGTACGGACTCATGATCAAACAACAGCTGGACCGCTTTAACCGTCTCGACCTGCTCGGCCAACCGACCCCACTGGAGAAACTTGAGCGCCTCTCCGCCTGGCTCGGCCGCGACGTCTACATCAAACGCGATGACCTGACACCGCTGGCCATGGGCGGCAACAAATTACGCAAGCTCGAATACCTCGCCGCCGATGCACTCGCGCAAGGTGCCGACACACTGATCACCGCTGGCGCGCTGCAATCGAACCATGTTCGCCAGACCGCGGCGCTGGCCGCAAAACTGGGCCTGGGTTGTGTCGCGCTGCTGGAAAATCCGTTGGGCACTGACGACAGCAATTACACCGGCAACGGCAATCGCCTGCTGCTGGATCTGTTCGACACCAAGGTGCAACTGGTCGACAACCTCGACAACGCCGACGAGCAACTGGCCGCGCTCGCCGCGCGCCTGCGCAGTAAAGGCAAGAAACCGTATCTGGTGCCGATAGGTGGCTCCAACGCCCTCGGTGCGTTGGGTTACGTGCGTGCCGGCCTGGAACTGGCCGAGCAGATCAAAGACACCGGCCTCGACTTCGCCGCCGTGGTGCTGGCGTCGGGCAGCGCCGGGACGCATAGCGGTCTGGCGCTGGCCTTGAGCGAAGCATTGCCCGAACTGCCGGTGATCGGCGTGACCGTTTCGCGTAGCGAAGAGGATCAGCGCCCGAAAGTGCAGGGCCTGGCCGAGCGCACGGCGGACCTGCTCGGTGTGGCGCTGCCGGCAAGCTTCAATGTCGAGTTGTGGGACGAGTACTTCGGCCCGCGCTACGGCGAACCAAATGCCGGGACGCTGGCGGCGGTGAAACTGTTGGCCAGTCAGGAAGGTCTGTTGCTCGACCCGGTGTATACCGGCAAGGCCATGGCGGGTTTGCTCGACGGGATTGGCCGCTCGCGCTTCGATCAAGGCCCGATTATTTTCCTGCACACCGGTGGGGCGCCGGCGTTGTTTGCCTACAGGGATTTCCTCTAGAAGAAAATGAGCTCTTTCTATATACGCAAAAGCAATATCAATTTTGATATTGAGTATTTTCAAGTCTAACGCAGTCATCATATAGTCACGCCGCAGGCGAATTTCGCGGGAGACGCATAAGCTGCTTTAAGGCAGGATAGCGCTGTCGTTCAATTCCCGAATTCGCCAACTTTGTTAAACGCCTTCCATAAGAAAACACAGGGGCTTGTCATGAATTTTTCCGCACTACGTCGCAATCTGCTGGTTGGTTCGCTGGGCTTGGCGCTGAGCGCCGGTCTGATCGGTCAGGCAGTCGCTGGTGAACAGTTGCAACAGATCAAGGACAAGGGCGTTATCAACGTCGGCCTGGAAGGCACTTACCCACCGTTCAGCTTCGTCGATGCCGACGGCAAACTGTCCGGTTTCGAAGTCGAATTTTCCGAAGCCTTGGCCAAAGAGTTGGGCGTAAAGGTCAAGCTGCAGCCGACCAAATGGGACGGCATCCTTGCGGCGCTGGAGTCCAAGCGTCTGGACGCAGTGATCAACCAGGTGACCATTTCCGAAGAGCGCAAGAAGAAGTATGACTTCTCCGAGCCGTACACCGTGTCCGGGATTCAGGCCTTGGTGCTGACCAAGAAAGCTGCCGACCTGAACATCAAGTCGGCTGCCGATCTGGGCGGCAAGAAAGTCGGTGTGGGTCTGGGCACCAACTACGAACAGTGGGTCAAGGCCAACGTGCCGACCGCTGACGTGCGCACTTATGAAGATGATCCGACCAAGTTCCAGGACCTGCGCGTTGGCCGTATCGACGCCATCCTGATCGACCGTCTGGCCGCGCTGGAATACGCCAAAAAAGCCAAGGACACCTCCGCAGCGGGTGAAGCTTTCTCCCGTCAGGAAGCCGGCGTTACCTTGCGCAAGGGCGAGCCTGAGTTGCTGGCTGCCGTGAACAAGGCCATCGACAAGCTGCGCGCCGACGGCACGCTGAAGAAGCTTTCGGAAAAATACTTCAACGCTGACGTCACTCAATAATGGAAGAAGCTTTTCAACTCGCATTAGAGTCCGTGCCCTTTCTGCTCAAGGGCGCGTACTACACGGTCATTCTCAGCCTGGGCGGCATGTTCTTCGGCTTGCTGCTGGGCTTCGGCCTGGCGTTGATGCGCTTGTCGCGCTTCAAACTGGTGAGCTGGATTGCCCGCATCTACGTATCGTTCTTTCGCGGCACGCCGTTGCTGGTGCAACTGTTCGTGATCTATTACGGCTTGCCGCAATTGGGTCTGGAACTGGATCCGCTGCCGGCGGCCCTGATCGGCTTCTCGCTGAACATGGCCGCGTACGCTTGTGAAATCCTGCGCTCGGCGATTGGTTCTATCGAACGTGGTCAGTGGGAGGCCGCTGCGAGCATCGGCATGACCCGCGCGCAAACCTTGCGCCGGGCCATCCTGCCGCAAGCGATGCGCACGGCTTTGCCACCGCTGGGCAACAGTTTCATTTCGCTGGTCAAGGACACCGCGCTGGCCGCCACCATTCAGGTGCCAGAGCTGTTCCGTCAGGCACAGTTGATCACCGCCCGGACCTTCGAAATTTTCACCATGTATCTTGCCGCCGCGCTGATCTACTGGATTCTGGCCACGGTGCTCTCGCACTTCCAGAACAAGTTGGAAGAGCGGGTCAATCGGCACGACCAGGAGTCCTGACCCCATGATTGTCGTGGAAAAACTGACAAAGCAGTTCAAGGGTCAAGTCGTGCTCAACGGCATTGATCTTGAGGTGAAAGAAGGCGAGGTCGTCGCGATCATCGGCCCCAGCGGCTCGGGCAAAACGACGTTCCTGCGCTGCCTGAATTTCCTTGAAGAGCCCACCAGCGGCCGAATCAAGGTCGGCGACATCGAGATCGATACCCGTCGCCCGCTGAACCAGCAGCAAGGTCTGGTGCGCAACCTGCGCCAGCACGTGGGCTTCGTGTTCCAGAACTTCAACCTGTTTCCTCATCGCACCGCGCTGGAAAACGTCATCGAAGGCCCGATCGTGGTCAAGAAGATGCCGCGCGAGCAAGCCATTGCCTTAGGCATGAAGCTGCTGACCAAGGTCGGTCTCGCCGGCAAGGAAGACGCCTATCCGCGTCGTCTGTCAGGTGGTCAGCAACAGCGCGTGGCGATTGCCCGGGCGCTGGCAATGGAGCCGGAAGTGATCCTGTTCGACGAGCCGACCTCGGCCCTCGACCCGGAACTGGTCGGTGAAGTGCTGGCGACCATCCGCGGTCTCGCCGAAGAGAAACGCACCATGGTGATCGTCACCCACGAAATGGGCTTCGCCCGCGACGTGGCCAACCGTGTGGTGTTTTTCGACAAAGGCGTGATCGTTGAACAAGGTGAAGCCAAAGCGTTATTTGCCAATCCGAAAGAAGAACGCACTCGCCAGTTTCTCAGCAAGTTCCTGAATCACGCCTGAGAACTTTCAATGCACACTCTCAAACTTCCACGGATGGAAGTTATCTCCACCCCGCCTCCCCCCTCCTGAATATATACAAATCAAACATACTCAGCGCACTACATATATATGTTCTGCAACAGATAAAATCTCGTCTTGAATCTGTCAAACACTAATAGCCATCGTTCAAACAACTCTGCGCCAAAACCGCTAAAAAGCCTGTGAAATGTGGCTTTATTCGCTTTTCAACATAGGCATTCGACCTCAGAAATGTAGGAAGTTTCTGATTAAATTGTAATTCACAGATTAACTAAAACCGACTATTGACACCCCTTCCCGCACACTCTTATCTAGTCGCCAACCGGCACTAATTAGTTCAATCACCGCGACTTCAAGTTGAACAACATGTTCATGGCTTTATTGCCAGTTGATTCATGCCATCTGTTCTTCCAGAAACGGACTTCGCTGCAAGGCTTCAAGGAGAGAAATCGATGACCCGCACTTCGCATACCCCCGAACTGGCAGCGCCGACTTTGGCGCCAGCGCAAAAAACCGGCATAAACCTGGCCGCCGCCGCACATCTGCAGGTCGCCGTTTCGCCCTATCCCGACATGGACTGCGGCGACCTGATCGAACTGTTCTGGAACAAGTGCTACGTCGCATCAAAGGTGCTGACCGCCGAGGATGTCGGCGCGCCGGTGAGCCTGCGCGTGCCGGAGAGTTTCATTGCCACCGGCACCGCGCGTATTCACTACCGGGTGATGCAGGTCGGTCAGGGCGCGGCGCTCTCGGCAGCGACGCGCGTGCAGGTCAAACTCGATTGTCCTGGCGGCCTGCCAGCGACAATGTGCGCAGACGAAAACCAGCAACTGGCGCCGGTGACGATTCCCGACACCATTCGCCGCCAGGGTGTGAATCCGAATCAAATCAAACGCGGCGTACCGCTGACCATCGAGCCGTACCTGAACATGGCCGAAGACGACGCCATCACCTTGCGCTGGGACGACGTGCGCATGGATCTGGCGCCGATCACCGCTGCGGATATCGGGCTGCCGATTCAAGTCTGGGTACCGCCGGCAGTTATCGTCGAAGCCGGCGAGGATCTGCGTCTGGACGTGACCTACTGCATCCTCGACCGGGTGGGCAACAACTCACGTTGGGCCCCGCCACGGACACTGAAGATCGGCTGTGTGAATCCTTATCTGAAGGTGCCGCTCAAACCCGAGTTCAAGGCTGCCGAGACACGAAACCAATAGCACCAAGTTCAATGTTGAGGAGATCCTGTGGCGAGGGGATTTATCCCCGTTCGACTGCGAAGCAGTCGCAAATCCATAACACGCGGTGTACCTGTTACACCGCAATCGCTGATTTGGGGCTGCTCCGCAGCCACGGGGATAAATCCCCTCGCCACAGGATCACTGCAGCCTCAAGAAACTCTTAACCAATCAGACCATCACCCCTTCTATGCATATTCCTAAACGTTAGTTTATTTAATTTTTATACACGATTATGGTATATGAACCGGACCACCGGACATTCTTTCTTTCGCCGCACTTTGCGGCGTTTTCATGAAATGTGAGGTAGGTATGGTCCGGAACACAATCACCCCAGTGCAGATCGCCAGGGCATTGCGTGCAGCCAAGGAGCGGCACTGATGTCTAGTCTGGCAGACGCAAACGTCCAGTCTGATCTGGACATCGCCCCGTTGTTGTTGCCCGCGCAAGTCTTGCGCGACGACGCCCAAGCCATCAAGGCCGCCCATGAGCTGGCGCAAGTTGCCCGCGTACAGGCCGCCCAGCGCGACCGCCAACGCAAGTTGCCATGGTCGCAAATCGAACAGTTCACCCGCAGCGGTCTGGGCAGCATTGCCATCCCGCGCGAATACGGTGGCCCGCAGGTTTCGTTCGTCACGTTAGCCGAAGTATTCGCGATCATTTCCGCCGCCGATCCGGCGCTGGGACAGATTCCGCAGAACCAGTTCGGCATCATCAATCTGGTGCTTGGCTGCACCACCGAAGAGCAGAAACAGCAGCTGTTCCAAAGTGTTCTGGAAGGCTGGCGCATCGGCAATGCCGGCCCCGAACGCGGCACCAAAAACACCCTGGAACTGAAAGCGCGCATCACCGCTGACGGCGATGACTACGTGATCAACGGCCAGAAGTTTTATTCCACCGGCGCGCTGTTTGCGCACTGGGTTGCGGTTAAAGCGCTCAACGCTGATGGCAAGCAAGTGCTGGCCTTCGTCCGTCGCGGCACTCCGGGATTGCGCATTGTTGATGACTGGTCGGGCTTCGGTCAGCGCACCACCGCCAGCGGCACGATCCTGCTGAACAACGTGCGCGTCGAAGCGAGCCTTGTCGTCGAAAACTGGAAGATCAACGAAACCCCGAACACTCAAGGCGCGGTTTCGCAGCTGATTCAAGCAGCGATCGACGCCGGCATTGCCCGTGGCGCCATCGATGACGCCATCGATTTTGTCAAAACACGCGCGCGGCCATGGATCGACGCCAAGGTCGAGCGTGCCAGCGATGACCTCTATGTGATCGCCGACATCGGCAAGCTGAAAATCGAACTGCACGCCGCCGAAGCGCTGCTACGCAAGGCCGGGCAAGTGCTCGATCAGGTGAACGGCGCGCCACTCACCGCCGAGTCCGCCGCCCTGGCTTCGATTGCCGTGGCCGAAGCCAAAGTGCTGACCACCGAGATCTCGCTGCTGGCCAGCGAAAAGCTTTTCGAACTGGCCGGCAGCCGCGCGACCCTCGCCGAATTCAACCTCGACCGTCACTGGCGCAACGCTCGCGTGCACACCCTGCACGACCCGGTGCGCTGGAAATATCACGCGATCGGCGCCTATCGCCTGAACGGCACTTTGCCGGCTCGCCATTCCTGGATTTGACCACCAGACATCTGGAGAAAAGCATGACTCTTTCCCATCCCGTCGCGGTCATCACCAGCGATGAGCAAGCCCTGATCGTCGCCAGCGACCTGGCCGAAGATTTTAAACGCGACAGCGCCCTGCGCGACCGCGAACGTCGCCTGCCGCTGCCGGAACTCGACGTGTTTTCCCGCTCCGGCCTGTGGGGCATCACTGTCCCCAAGGAATACGGTGGCGCCGCTGTATCCAACGTGACGCTGGCCAAAGTCATCGCCCTGATCGCTCAGGCTGACGGCTCTCTGGGGCAGATTCCGCAGAACCATTTCTATGCGCTCGAAGTGCTCCGGGTAAACGGCAGCCACGCGCAGAAACAACGGTTGTACGCCGAGGTGCTGGCCGGTCAGCGCTTTGGTAATGCACTGGCGGAACTGGGCACCAAAACCGCCCACGACCGCGTTACCAGCCTCAAGCGTGACGGCGACGGCTATCGCATCAACGGCCGCAAGTTCTACGCAACCGGGGCCATTTACGCTCAGCGCATTCCAACGTCGGTGGTCGATGAAAACGGCGTGCAGCAACTGGCCTTCGTCCCGCGTGACAGCAAAGGCCTGAGCGTGATCGACGACTGGAGCGGCTTCGGCCAGCGCACCACTGGCAGCGGTTCGGTGGTGTTTGAAGACGTGTACGTCGCGGCGCAAGACGTGCTGCCGTTTCAAAGCGCCTTCGAACGCCCGACCACCGTCGGCCCGCTCGCACAGATCCTTCATGCTGCCATCGACACCGGTATCGCCCGCGCCGCTTACGAAGACGCGCTGCATTTTGTGCGCAGCAAAACCCGGCCATGGATCGACTCGGGCAATGACAATGCCACTGAAGATCCGCTGACGTTGAAAAGCTTCGGCCATTTGAGTATTCGCCTGCACGCCACCGAGGCTTTGCTTGAACGCGCGGGTGAGTTCCTTGATGCCGCGCAAGCCGAACCCAACGCAGACACCGTCGCCGCAGCGTCGATTGCCGTCGCCGAAGCACGTGCCATCAGCACCGAAATCTCTCTGGCTGCCGGCAGCACCCTGTTCGAACTGGCCGGCAGCCAGGCCACGCTGATCGAATACGGCCTCGACCGCCACTGGCGCAACGCCCGCGTGCACACCCTGCACGACCCGGTGCGCTGGAAGTATCACGCGGTGGGCAATTACTACCTCAATGATGAAAACCCGCCATTGCGGGGGACCATCTGATGGCTGCGGCGAAAAAGAAGATCCTGCTCAATGCGTTCAACATGAACTGCATCGGCCACATCAACCACGGTTTGTGGACGCATCCGCGCGATACCTCCACGCGCTACAACACCCTTGAGTACTGGACCGAACTGGCGCAGTTGCTGGAGCGCGGACTGTTCGACGGGCTGTTTATCGCCGACATCGTCGGCGTGTACGACGTCTATCAGAACGCAGTGGATGTCACGCTCAAAGAGTCGATTCAGTTGCCAGTCAACGATCCGTTGATGCTGGTTTCGGCGATGGCTGCCGTGACCAAAAACCTTGGTTTCGGCCTGACTGCCAACCTCACCTACGAGCCGCCGTATCTGTTCGCTCGGCGCATGTCGACGCTCGATCATCTGAGCCGTGGTCGCGTGGGTTGGAACATCGTCACCGGTTACCTCGACAGCGCCGCCAAAGCCATGGGCCTCAGCGAGCAGGTCGAACACGACCGTCGCTACGATCAGGCCGACGAATACCTGGAAGTGCTCTACAAACTCTGGGAAGGCAGTTGGGAAAACGGCGCGGTGCTCAATGACCGCGAACAGCGCATCTATGCCCAACCGGAAAAAGTGCACAAGGTCGAGCACAAGGGCGAGTTCTATCAGGTCGAGGGTTATCACCTCTGCGAGCCGTCGCCACAGCGCACGCCGGTGTTGTTTCAGGCCGGCAGTTCTGATCGCGGCTTGCTGTTTGCCGGGCGCCACGCCGAGTGCGTGTTCATCAGCGGCCAGAACAAACCGTCGACCAAGGTCCAGGTCGACAAGGTCCGCGCCAGCGCTGTTGAAGCGGGGCGCAATCCCGAGGACATCAAGGTGTTCATGGGCCTCAACGTGATCGTCGGTGAAACAGAAGAAGTCGCCTGGGCCAAGCACGCCGAATACCTCAGCTACGCCAGTGCCGAGGCCGGCGTGGCGCATTTTTCCGCGTCCACCGGCATCGATTTTTCCCAGTACGAGATTGACGAACCGATCCAGTACGTTAAGAGCAACGCCATCCAGTCCGCGACCAAGAACCTGCAAAACAACGACTGGACCCGGCGCAAGTTGCTCGACCAGCACGCCCTCGGTGGCCGCTACATCACTGTGGTCGGTTCGGCTGAGCAAGTGGCGGATGAACTGGAATCGTGGATCGCCGAAACCGGCCTCGACGGTTTCAACCTGACCCGCATCGTTACCCCGGAAAGCTATGTGGATTTCATTGATTTGGTGATCCCGGAGTTGCAGCGGCGTGGGTCATACAAGACCGCTTATGACAACGGCAGCTTGCGGGAAAAACTGTTTCACGGAGCGGCGCAGCTACCTGAGCAACACACCGGCGCAGCGTTCCGCCGCTAGAAAAAGCTTCGCGAGCAAGCTTGCTCCCACATTTGGAATGTTTTCCCCCTGTGGGAGCGAGCTTGCTCGCGAAGAGGCCCGACCAGACAACACAACTCAAATGCACTGACTGGAAAAACCACCATGACCAAGAACCGCCTGTCCCACCCAGTCAAAGCACTGGCCCTGGCCCTCGGCCTGTTCAGCTCGGCGGTTTTCGCCGCCGATGCGCCGCTGAAAATCGGCACAACCGCAGCCTTCGCCATTCCGCTGGAGGCCGCCGTCGAAGAGGCGAACAAACAAGGCCTGAAGGTCGAACTGGTGGAGTTCAGCGACTGGATCGCACCCAACGTCAGCCTCGCCGCCGGCGACATCGACGTGAACTACTTCCAGCACATCCCGTTCCTCGAAAATGCCAAAACCGCGGCCGGTTTTGACCTGGTGCCATTCGCCCCGGGGATCATCAACAACGTTGGTCTCTACTCGAAAAAATACAAAAGCTTCGACGAGTTGCCAGAAGGCGCCAGCGTCGCCATCGCCAACGATCCGATCAACAGCGGTCGCGGCCTGCAACTGTTGGCCAAGGCCGGTTTGATCACTCTCAAACCGGGCGTTGGCTACAAAGCCACCGAAGACGACATCGTCGCCAACCCGAAGAAAATCAAAATCCTCCAGGTCGAAGCCGTGCAACTGGTGCGCGCTTACGATGACGCTGATCTGGTGCAGGGCTACCCGGCCTATATTCGCCTGGCGAAGACCTTCGATGCCGGCTCGGCGCTGCTGTTCGACGGCCTCGATCACAAGGAATACGTGATCCAATTCGTGATTCAGCCAAAGAGCAAAACCGACCCGCGCCTGATCAAATTCGTCGATATCTATCAGCACTCGCCAGCCGTTCGCGCGGCACTGGATAAGGCCCACGGCAAGCTGTACCAGGCCGGTTGGGAAAGTTGAGCATGACGGCCGCGATCCAACGGCGACTGGAGATTCCAGAGCCAAAGCCTGCTGAACGCACAGAACTGCATCCGGAACTCAACCGCGCCCACGTGCGCTTCATCAACCTCGGCAAAACCTACAACGGTCGGCAAGGACCGGTCGCTGCGCTGCAAGGTATCGACCTGGCGATCCAGCGCGGCGAAGTGTTCGGCATCATCGGCCGCAGCGGCGCCGGTAAGTCGTCGCTGATTCGCACGATCAATCGTCTGGAACAACCGACTTCAGGGCGGGTGCTGATCGATCAAGTGGACATCGGCGAATTCGATGAAAACCGCTTGGTCGCCCTGCGGCGCAGGATCGGCATGATCTTCCAGCACTTCAATCTGATGTCGGCCAAGACCGTTTGGCAGAACGTCGAATTGCCGCTGAAAGTCGCCGGTGTGCCGAAAGAACAACGCGAGAACAAGGTTCGCGAACTGCTGGAGCTGGTGGGCCTGCAAGGCAAGCACAAGGCGTATCCGGCGCAGCTTTCCGGCGGGCAGAAACAGCGTGTAGGCATCGCCCGCGCGCTGGTGCATGATCCGGACATTTTGCTGTGTGACGAAGCGACTTCCGCGCTCGATCCGGAGACCACCCAGTCGATCCTCGGTTTGCTGCGCGAGATCAATCAACGCCTGGGTCTGACCATCGTGTTGATCACCCACGAAATGGCAGTCATCCGCGAAATCTGCGACCGCGTGGTGGTGCTGGAACACGGCCTGGTCGTCGAGCAAGGCCCGGTCTGGGAAGTGTTCGGCAACCCGCAGCACGAGGTCAGCCAAACGCTGCTCGCGCCGCTGCAACACGCGTTGTCGGAAGAATTGCAAAGCCGATTGCACGCGCATTCGCCCTCCGGCGAAGCGGCTGTAGTGTTGCGTTTGCAGTTCACCGGCAGCGCCAGCGACGAGCCGGATCTGGCAGCGTTGTTCGCGGCCCTCGGTGGGCGGGTGAAGTTGTTGCAGGGCGGCGTCGAACGGATTCAGGGCCACGCGCTGGGGCAATTGCTGTTGGCGGTCAGCGGTTCTTCGCTGGACGCCGAGACGTTGCGCCAACGCGCCGGGCAATGGGCGCAACGGGTGGAGGTGATGGGCTATGTGGTTTGATCGCTTGCTGCAGGGTTTTATCGATACGTTTCTGATGGTTGGTGTGTCGTCGCTGATCGCGCTGCTGGTGGGGATTCCCATGGCGGTGATTCTGGTCACCAGCGACAAGGGCGGGATTTATCAAGCGCCGCTGTTGAACCGCGCCTTGGGCGCATTCGTCAACCTGTTCCGCTCGATCCCGTTTCTGATTCTGATGGTCGCGCTGATCCCGTTTACCCGGCTGATTGTCGGCACCACCTACGGCGTGTGGGCGGCGGTGGTGCCGCTAACCATCGCCGCCACGCCGTTCTTCGCACGGATCGCCGAGGTGAGCTTGCGTGAGGTTGACCACGGTTTGATCGAAGCTGCGCAAGCCATGGGTTGCCGGCGCTGGCACATCGTCTGGCATGTGCTGTTGCCGGAAGCGTTGCCGGGGATTGTCGGTGGTTTCACCATCACCCTGGTGACAATGATCAACTCCTCGGCCATGGCCGGTGCAATTGGTGCCGGTGGGTTGGGCGACATCGCTTACCGCTACGGCTATCAGCGCTTTGATAGCCAGATCATGCTGACGGTGATCGTGTTGCTGGTGGCGTTGGTGGCGGTGATTCAGTTGGGCGGGGATCGGTTGGCGCGCGGGTTGAACAAGCGCTGAAGCGATCTTTTAAAGCACGAAAGCGCTTATAGTCAGCCCATCTCCCTTTCCGCCACGAACCGACCATGAAACAGACTCCTACCGACCTCGAGCAGATCACCGCCACCACACTCGGCCACTACAACTCGGTGGCCGAGGACTTTCGTGAAGGCACCCGCGATCACGATGTCAGCCAGAACATCGACGCGCTGTTGCGGCACATTCAGGGCACGGCACCGTTCACTATTCTTGATTTCGGCTGCGGTCCGGGGCGGGATTTGCAGACGTTCACGCGCATGGGCCACATTGCTGTCGGCCTCGACGGCTCGGAAAAATTTGCGCAGATGGCGCGTGAGGACAGCGGTTGCGAAGTGCTGCAGCAGGATTTCCTGAAACTGGATCTGCCAGCAGAGCGCTTCGACGGAATCTTCGCCAATGCGGTGTTGTTTCATGTGCCGTTGCAGGAATTACCACGGGTTTTGCAGCAACTTCACGGCAGCTTGAAAGCGGGCGGCGTGCTGTTCAGTTCCAATCCGCGCGGCGATAACCGCGAGGGCTGGAACGGCCCGCGATATGGCTCGTATCACGATCTGGAAGCGTGGCGCGGTTTGCTCACGGCCGCCGGTTTTGTCGAGCTGGAACATTACTTCCGGCCAGCGGGACTGCCGCGCGAGCAGCAGCCGTGGCTGGCAAGTGTCTGGCGCAAGGTCTGACTCAGGGCGCGTTTTGCACCCGGTAGTGGCTGACCGTGCCATCGGGCATTAACACCGTGATGCTCTCCCCCGGCAGACTTTGGCCGCGCACTTCCCGCGTGGCTTTATCGAAGTTGGCCAGCAATCGAGTGCCGTCCGCAAAGGTCGTCTGCTGCACCCGTCGATCATCGCTCAGCCAATCGAAGCCAGTCAGCGCCTGCGTCGCCAGACGCTCATGTAACGGACGGAAAAACCCGTCCTGCCGCGCCATCAACGGCAGCCGCTGCGCCAGCGTCGCCGCACTCAGGTGATACAGCGGCGGCACGTTGTAGAGCAACTGCGTGAGTTCATTGGCCGCCCGCACGTTGCTCAACTTCAGGCTGTCGTACAACCAGTGATGAGTGGTGATGACCGATCCGTGGAACACCGCCTGGTACAGCGGCAAACGGCTGGCCGGATCAAAATGTATGCGTCGGTATGGTTCTTTGATCGGCACCGGTTTGAAGAACACCGCTGGTTGCTCCGGCGGATACCATTTGCCGACGAAGTATTCGGAATCGGGATTCTTGCTCATGTCGACATCACCCCAGCCGATCACGGGCGTCTGCATGCCATGGGCGAACAGCACGCCTTGCGCCGTGGTCGCGTTGCCATCCTCGGAGCCGGTGGGCAGTTGCAAGACCTGATTGATCCAGCGTGACGCCTCGACGTTGCTTTCGGCATTCTGCTCTTGCGTCATTGTCGCACCGGGACGGTAACTGTCGAGCAGCATGCCGGTGGCGTAGGCGTCGAGAAACCAGCTATTGAAACCGGCAGCAGCGCTGATGGCGGTGACGCGTTTCTCCAGCAACGGCCGCACACAACGCGGGTCGGTGTAGTGGCCCGACTTCTGGAAACCGGTTTTCAGCGTGCGATTTTCCAACACGATGGCGCATTCGGTGTTCGCCTTGTCGCCCAGATGTGCCGTGGTCCAGTCCGGGTTTTCGTACCGGCTCAAGGCGGTCTGGTAGGAGTCATACGGCGCGATCAGATACCCCGCCTTCACCGTTGCGCGAACCACCTCCGGATGCCAAAGTCCGCCCTCCCAACCCTCGCCAAGTCCTAGCCACAAACGCGTCAGCCCGGCGCTGTGCAAACGTTCGAGAGTATCCAGCGACAAGGTGCTGCCCCAGCGCTCGGGATCGGTGGTCAAGGCGCCCGCAAACTCGCCGGCCAGTTGCCCGCGAAGTGCGGCATAACCGCTGACCAATGCCTGCATGTCCGGCACGGCGCGAGCCTGCCAGGTTTTGCGCGCCTGGGTGTTCAGCGCGCGATTGATACTGCGCAGCAGCACGGTTTGCTGGTAGCGATTTAGCACCGTTTCAGTGGCGAGCATCTGCAAGGCTTCGCGATCCATACTGCCGCGTAGCGCACCGGCCAACGGCGTCTGGCTGCGCAGTTTGCCGAGCAGCGCCGGCCAGTTGCGCACATCTTTCGCTCCCAGCAGATCGTTGCCCCACAGGTAGACATGACTGGCCCCCAGCAGCTTGCTGGCTTGCGGGGTTTTCTCAAGCTTGCTGCTCAGCGTTTCATAACGGCCGTTATCGATCAGCCATTGCCGGTAGCGTTTCGCCCCAGCCAACGGCTCGGCGTCGCCCAGAAACAGGCTGAACGTCAGCGGCGTCGATGGCTGCAATGAGGTGAATTGATGCCGCGCGGACAACGCCAAGGTCTGGCCTTCAGCGCTGAACAGCAGTTGATTGTTGTAGGGGTTGGTCAGCAACCAGTTGAGGCTGAACCCGTCGTGCACGACGCCCCACAGCGGCAAGCTGAGATCCTGAGTGGTGTTGAATGCGCCCTCACCAAGCAAAAAATTCTGCCAGACCTGATCGCCACGCGGCACGTAATGCCCTTCGGCCAAGGGCCAGATCAAGCCTTTGCCCATGGCATTGCCGGGTTGGCGCAGGAACTCGAATTCGCCCGGCTTACGCGCGGTAATCGAGAAGGACAGATCGCGCCCATCAAGAATAACGCTGACGGACATGGCGCCATCGTCCCATTGCCAATCAGCCCGTGTGGAAGTCGTCGTGAGTTGGCTGACCTTGTGTGCGGCGACGCCGGCAGAGGCTTGTAGCGTTTTTACCTGAGCGGGTGTGACACGAATCGACAGTGTCGCGGGATCGAGGTCGATACGCCACAAGGGATTTTCCAACACGGTGTTGGCCAAGGCCCAGGGCGACAACAACACAGTCCAACTGAACAGGGCATAGCGTAAAACGCGATAGATGAGCTGCATGGGGATGTCCCTTCTGCGTCAAGAGAAGGGAGGGTATGGCAACTGGAGCCGGAAGTCGGTCAGTAAGATGTTGGTAAATTGTAGATCGGCATCGCCAGCAGGCTGGCTCCCACAGTTGGAATGCATTTCCCTGTAGGAACCAGCCTGCTGACGATGAGCAAAGCGCCTGCTGTTAAGCCGCGTCCTTCTTCGGCTCGCGAATCTTGTACCAGGCCACGTACAGCGCCGGCAGAAACAGCAGCGTCAGCAACGTGGCGATGATGATCCCGCCGATCATCGCGTAGGCCATCGGCCCCCAGAACACTTCGCGGGCGATAGGGATCATGCCCAGGCTCGCCGCCGCTGCGGTCAACAGGATCGGACGGCGGCGATGCTCGGTCGCTTTCGCCACCGCATCCCACGGCTCCATGCCTTCTTTCTCCAGCTCCTCGATCTGCGTCACCAGAATCACCGAGTTGCGGATGATGATGCCGATCAGCGCAAGAATCCCCAGGATCGCCACGAAGCCCATCGGCGTGCCCGTGGGGATCAGCGCCAGCACCACGCCAATCAAGCCGAGCGGCGCGACACTCGCCACCAGAAACAGCTTCTGCACGCTGTGCAACTGGATCATCAGGAACGTCGCCATCAGAAACAGCATCAGCGGCACGACCTTGGCAATCGGCCCTTGGGCCTTGCCGCTTTCCTCGACGGTACCGCCAGTGGCGACCTTGTAGCCCACCGGCAACCCGGCGGCGAATTTGTCGATGGCGGGTTTGAGTTGCTTGACCAGATCGGTCGGCTGAATCTCGTCGCGCACCGCCGCTTTGATGGTGATGGTCGGTTTGCGGTCGCGGCGCCACACCAGCGGTTGCTCCAGCTCATAGCGCACGGTGGCAAAGGCCAGCAGCGGAATCGACGTGCCGCTCGGCGTGACGATCTGCAGGTTTTGCAGGGTCTCCGGCGTACCGCGTTCGGCATCTTCGGCGCGGCCGACAACGTTGATCAGGTAGATGTCGTCATCGACCTGAGTCACGGGCGAGCCGACGACGATGCTGTTCATCAGGTTGGCGACGTCTTCCGACGACAAGCCGAGTTGCCGCGCCTTGTCTTGGGCGATGTCGATGCGCAGCACTTTGCCCGGCTCGTTCCAGTCGTAAATGATCTCGCCGATGTGTGAGTTCTTGTCCAGTTCAGTGGCCAGTTCGATCGCGTGTTTGCGTACTTGATCGATGTCCTTGCCGCTGACCCGGTACTGGATCGGCCGCCCTACCGGTGGGCCCATTTCCAGGGCCTGGACGTAACTGCCAATGCCGACGAAGTCCTTGCGCAGGCGTTCGCGCAGGCGCTGACTCAACGCCTCCCGCGACTCCAGCCCCTTGCTGACGATCACCAGTTGCGCGTAGTACGGGTTCTGCAATTGCTGGTCGAGCGGCAGGTAGAAACGGATCGCGCCTTCACCGATGTAAGTGCTCCAGCGCGCGATGTCCGGGTCGTCCTTGAATGTCGCTTCGAGCTTGTCCACAGCCTTGCGGGTTTCGGCCATCGATGCGTTTTGCGGCAGATTCAGGTCGACAAGAATCTCCGGCCGGTCCGAGGACGGGAAAAACTGGCTCTGCACGAACTGCATGGAAAACACCGACGCCAAGAACAGCGCAATGGTGATGCCGATGGCCCACCAGCGATTACGCATTGCCCAGAACATGCCGTAGTTGAACGCGCGGCCGATGCGGCCCGGCTCGGCGCTGTGCGGTTTCACGTTGGCGCTGAGGATGTGCACGCCGATCACCGGGGCGAACAGCACCGCGACAACCCATGACACCAGCATCGCCACGGCGATCACCGCAAACAGGGTGAAGGTGTACTCGCCGGCCGAACTGGCGTTGAGGCCGATCGGCACGAAACCGGCAACCGTCACCAGCGTACCGGTGAGCATCGGGAATGCGGTCGAGGTGTAGGCATAGGTCGCCGCCTGCTCTTTGGTTTCGCCCATTTCCAACCGGGTGACCATCATCTCCACGGTGATCATCGCGTCGTCCACCAGTAGGCCGAGGGCGATGATCAGCGCGCCGAGGGAGATCCGCTGCATGGTGATGCCGCTGTATTCCATGAATACGAAGACCATCGCCAACACCAGCGGAATCGAGCACGCCACCACCAGACCGGCACGCACGCCTAGGCTGATAAAGCTCACCACCAGCACGATGATCACTGCTTCGAACAGCGCACTGGTGAAGCCGCCGACGGCTTTTTCCACCACGTCGGCCTGATCGGAAACCGTGTGCACGCCGACGCCCACGGGCAAGTCGGCGGTCAACGCTTCCATGCGCTGGTGCAGGGCTTTGCCGAATTCCTGAATGTTGCCGCCCTTCTTCATCGCAATCGCGAGGCCGATGGCCGGTTTGCCGTCAAAGCGGAATTCCGGGGTCGCCGGATCGACGTAGCCACGGCTGATGTTGGCGATATCGGCGAGGCGATAGAAGCGGTCGTTGAGGCGCAGGTTGACGTTGGCCAGGTCTTTCTCCGAGTCGAACTGCCCGGAGGTGCGCACGGAAATGCGCTCCGGCCCGGCCTCGATCACCCCGGCAGGCGTGACTGCGTTTTGCGATTGCAGGCTCTGCACCACCTGACGTTGATCGATGCCCAGCGCCGCGAGTTTGCGCGTGGAGAAGTTCAGATAGAGCACTTCGTCCTGTTCGCCGACCATCTCGACCTTGCCCAGCCCAGGCACTTCGCGGATTTCAGCGCGCACCTGCTCAACGTAATCGCGCAACTGGCGCATCGACAAGCCGTCGGCGGTAAAGGCGTACACCGAACCGAACACATCACCGAACTCATCGTTGAATCCCGGCCCTTGCAGGCCTTGCGGGAAGTCACCGCGAATGTCGTTGATCTTCTTGCGCACCTGATACCAGATGTCCGGGATGTCCTTGGCGCTGGTGGTGTCGCGCAGGTACACGAACACTGTGGATTCGCCGGGGCGCGTGTAACTTTTCACGTAGTCGAGGGAGTCGAGTTCTTCGAGTTTTTTCTCGATGCGGTCGGTGACCTGCTTGAGGGTTTCCTCTTGCGTCGCACCCGGCCAACGGGTCTGGATGACCATGGTCTTGATGGTGAACGACGGGTCTTCCTCGCGACCGAGGTTCATGTACGAGAACACGCCCATCAGCAGCGCGACGAACATCAGGTACCAGACGAACGACTGATGTTTCAGAGCCCATTCGGATAGGTTGAAAGGCCCTTTCATCGTGGACTGTCCTCGTCGATTTTAACTTTCTGCCCCGGTTTGAGGCTGTTCACACCGGCACTCACCACCCGTTCGCCAGCCTTGACGCCGCCAGCCAGCACCACGCTGCTGGCGTTACGACTGATCAGGGTGACGTCACGCGGCGACACGGTTTTCGCTTGCGGGTCGATGATCCATATCCGCGTTTTTCCGTCGACTTCCTGCAACACGCTGACCGGTAACTCCAGACGCGGCTTGATCGCGGAACTGAGGGTGACGCTGATCGCCGTGCCCAGGCGGAAACCTTGCGGCGTGTCGGCCAGAGTCAGGCGGGCGCGACGGGTGCGGGTGGCGCTCTGGGCCTGGGGTTCGATCTCGCGGATGGTCGCGGTGGTGTTGATGCTCGGGTCGAGTTGCGCGGCAACCAGAAAAACCACTCCCGGCGGCAGTTGATCGACCAGGGTATCCGGCAGATCGATCACCGCTTCCTTGATGTCCGGTTGCGCCAGCGTCACCACTTGCTGGCCGGCGGTGACCACTTGCCCGGCCTCGGCATTCCACACGGTGACCACGGCTTTGTGATCGGTGCGCAGTTGCACATAGTCAAGCTGATCCTTGGCTTGGCTCAGCGATGCCTTGGCCTGATCGAGCGAGGCTTTGGTGGTTTTCAGATCGGTCTGAGCGATGTCCAGTTGCGCCTGCGCACCGACGCCACGGTCGAACAACTGTTGCTGGCGACGGGCGTTGGCCTGAGCATTGATGTACTGCGCTTCAATGCGCGCCAGATCGCCCTGGGCGGCGCGCAACTGGTTCTGCTGATCGGTCGGGTCGAGGGTGGCGAGCAAAGCGCCCTTCTCGACTTCGGCGCCGACATCGACGTTACGGCTGGCGATACGCCCCGGGATGCGGAAACCGACGTTGCTTTCATAGCGCGCCTGAATGCTACCGGCAAAACGGCCGAGGTCTTCCTGATTAAGGGTTTTCACTTCCACCGACAACACCGGGCGCACTGGCTCCGGCGGCGCTTCCTTTTCCGAGCACGCGGCCAACGCCAGCAGCACCGTGAGTAACAACAGGCGCTTCATGGCTGGGCTCCCACTTGCAGATCCTTGTAGGTATTTTCGGCGATCTCGACTTTCATGCCCGGATGCAGCAACTGGCCGCCGGCGATGATCACTTTGTCGCCAGCCTTCAAGCCGTCGCTGACGATGACTTTGCCGGTCAGGTAACGCCCGACCGTGACCGTGTGCAGTTGCGCGCGGCCCTCGCCGTCAATGATCCACACGGCAGGGTCGCTGAGATTTTTGGTCAGCGCCGACCACGGCAGTTCCACGGCGGATTTGCCGGGAGCCTTGGCCGTGGCGCTGACCACCGAGCCGAGCTGCATGCCGTCCGGCAAGCTGTGGAGGGTGACTTTGACTTGCACGGTGCCGGTCTGCGCCGACACCGCCGGGGTGATTTCACGCACCGTGCCGGTGGTTTTGATTTTCGGGTTGTCGAGCAGGCTGACCTCAATCGAGCGATCCTCTGGCGGACCGGCCAACAGCGACTCATAGACGTTGAACACCGCATCGCGCTCACCGTCGCGGGCCAGGCTGTAGATCGGCACGGTGGCTTGCACCACTTGCCCGACTTCGGCCTGGCGCGCGGTGATGATCCCCGGCGCTTCGGCGATCAGCGAGGTGTAGCTCAGTTGCTCGCGGGCATTGGCCAATTGCGCCTGAGCGGCCTTCAGTGCGCTCTGACTGCTGCGCAATTGCGCTTGGGCGGCGTCATATTCGGATTGGCTGGTGTAGCCTTTGGGCAAGAGCTTTTGCTGACGGACGAAGGCGGCCGCGCTCTGTTTGACGCGCGCCTGCTCGGCCAGCACTTGTGCTTGCGCGGAGTCGACGTTGGTCTGCAAATCTTTCGGATCGAGTTTGGCCAGCACCTGTTTGGCGGTGACGCGGTCGCCGACGTCAACCGAACGCTGGATGATCTTGCCGCCGACGCGGAACGACAGGTCGGTCTGCACACGCGCCTGCACGTCGCCGGTCAGGGTCACCGAGGCCGCGTAATCCACCGGTTTGACCTCTTGCACGAAAACCCGGGGAAGTTCTTTTTCGACCTGTTTCTTGTCGCCACAGGCGGCCAGCAATGTGAGCAGGCCGAGCATGACCACTGTTTTCAATCCGGGACTCGCCATGCAGACTCCTTCCTGTGTACGAACGTGCAAGTGACGATACGACTGTGAGCTTAGAACAGGGTTCCGCCTTCGCTCGTATGATGCCTGCATTTACCCCTGTAGGCGCTGCCGCAGGCTGCGATCTTTTGCTTTTTAGATCAAGATCAAAAGATCGCAGCCTGCGGCCGCTCCTACAATGCGATCGTTCCCATGTCCGGCGTGGGACCGATCACGAGAAGGATTTTCATGCTCAATACCCTCGCGGTGGCCAATTACCGCTCGATCAATAAATTGGTAATCCCGCTGGGTCGGCTGAACCTGATAACCGGCCCCAACGGCAGCGGCAAGTCCAACCTGTACCGGGCGCTGCGCCTGTTGGCGGAAACTGCGCAGGGCGGCGTGGTCAATGCGCTGGCCCGTGAAGGCGGACTCGATTCGACGTTCTGGGCCGGCCCGGAAACCATCAGCCGACGAATGCGCAACGGTGAAGTGGCAATCGAGCCGAGCGTGCGCCAAGGCGTCAAACGCCTGCGCCTGGGGTTTGCCGGGGAGGATTTCAGTTATTCGATCAGCCTTGGGCTGCCCGATTCCAACGGCCACTTCATGTTGCCGGAGAATCCGCGCCCGATTCCCTCGCGGTTCAGTCTCGATCCGCAAATCAAGCGCGAATGCATCTGGGCCGGCCCACATTACCGCCCGGCCAGCCTGCTGGTAGACCGTGACGGACCGATGATCCGTGCCCGCGCCGAGCGCAAATGGGACGTGCTGGCGCAACACACGCCGAACTTCGACAGTCTGTTCGATCAGGTCGGCAACCTGCGCAGCTCGCCGGAAGTGTTCCAGATGCGCGAGTTCATCCGCCGCTGGCGTTTCTACGATCACTTTCGCAGCGACGCCGACGCCCCGGTGCGCCAGCCGCAACTGGGCACGCGCACGCCGGTGTTGCATCACGACGGCCGCGATCTGGCGGCGGCGTTGCAGACGATCATCGAAATAGGCGATGCCGACGCGATGCGGGCCGCCATCAGCGATGCATTTCCCGGCGCGCGGTTGCACATCGAATCCCAGGCTGGCGGACGTTTCGCCATCGAGTTCTTTCAGGAAGGGTTGTTGCGACCGTTATCGGCGGCAGAGCTGTCGGACGGGACGTTGCGATATCTGCTGCTGGTCGCGGCATTGCTGACGCCACGGCCACCGTCGTTGATGGTGCTGAACGAACCGGAAACCAGTCTGCACCCGGATCTGTTGCCGGCGCTGGCGCGGTTGATCATCCGTGCATCAGAGGAGTGTCAGGTATGGGTGGTGTCCCATGCGCGGCGGTTGATCTCGGCGCTGCAGGAGGATTCGGAGTGCAATTGCATTGTGCTGGAGAAGACGCTGGGTCAGACCGGGATTGTCGGGCAACGGGTGCTGGATGAGCCGGCTTGGTATTGGCCTGACTGAGTGTGTCATCCGGTCAAAAGCCCCTCACCCTAACCCTCCCGAAACGTCGGACCGCCCGGAGGGAGAGGGGACTGAATGGGGATGCTTCAGAAATACGCCGACCTGATCATGCTGTAGCGAATCCAAAATCGACCCGGTTTTTCAGGTCGCGGTATGACGCAAGACACCTCGATCGGCTCCCTCTCCCTCTGGGAGAGGGCTGGGGTGAGGGTTTGCGCTTAAGCCTCACCGCCGACTCAGCAGACAATCACCCCTGCCACTTCCCACCCTCAACAATCACACTCTCAGGCTGGGTGTCATCGCTCAGTTCTTTACGCACATATTGGTCATACAGCTTGAGCAAATACTTCTCTTCACCGAGCTTGGCCAACTCGGTATTCACCCAGTCGCGCAGCTCGATATTGCCCTTCTTTACCGCCGGTGCAATCGGTGCCTCGGCGCCGAGTTTTTCGTCCAGCACGCGATAGCCCGGGTTCTGTTTGGCCCAACTGAACAGCACCAGATTGTCCTGCGCATAAGCATCGCCACGGCCATTGGCCAACGCTTGCAGCGACTCGGAGTTTTTTTCGAACTTCAGCAGTTTCCAGTCAGGGTGATTCTTGGTCAGCCAGATATCAGCGGTGGTGCCCGTAGTGACGATGGTGGTGCGCGTCGCCAGGTCATCGAGGGTTTTCACCGCGCTGTTCTGCGGCACCAAGGCCTGCACCGCAACCTTGAGGTTCGGGTTGGTGAATTCCACCGCTTCCTTGCGCTCCGGGGTCACCGTCATGTTGGCGAGGATCAGGTCGACTTTGTCGCTTTGCAGGAATGGGATTCGGCTCGCCGGCTCCACCGCAACGAACTCGACCTTGTTTTCATCGCCGAGCAGATCCTTGGCAAAGCGCCGGCCGATGTCGGTATCGAAACCGACGTAGCGACCGGCCTCATCGACGAAACCAAACGGCGGTTTGTCAGTGAAGACGCCGACGATCAATTTGTCGCGAGCCTTGATCTTGTCCAGGTAACCGGCTGGCGCGGTGCTTTCGCTGGCGACTTTCGGCTTGGCCGGTTCGTCGGTTTTGTTGCAGCCAGTGAGCAGCACGAGGCTGAGCAGGGGGAGTAGCAGAGCGGCAGTTTTCATAGCAGTTCCAGTTCCTTGGTTGTTTTCGTTTTCGGCAGTGTTGCCACGAAGGAGAACTTCTCCAGAAACTGCTGCGCGCGTGCGGTTTGCGGGTTCGTAAAGAAAATCTCGGGCGGGGTCTGTTCAAGGATGCGCCCGGCATCCATGAACACGATGCGGTCGGCCACCGCGCGGGCGAAGGCCATTTCATGGGTCACGATCAACAGGGTCATGCCTTCGCGGGCCAGCCCCTGAATCACTTGCAGGACTTCCTTGACCATCTCCGGATCGAGGGCGGCGGTGACCTCGTCAAAGAGCATGACACGTGGGTTCATGCACAACGAACGGACGATGGCGATGCGTTGCTGCTGGCCGCCGGAGAGCTGTCTGGGATAAGCATCGCGCTTGTCCGCCAGACCCACACGGTCGAGCAAGGCTTCGGCTTGTTGCTGCGCTTCGCGGCGCTGGCGTTTCTGCACCTTGAGCGGGCCGAGCAGCAGGTTGTCGAGCACGCTCATGTGCGGGAACAGGTGATAGCTCTGGAACACCATGCCGATCTACTGACGCACTTCGCGCCAATCGGTGGCCTTATCCAGCAGCTCGCGCCCGGCAAATTTCAGGCTGCCGCTGTGGGCGCTTTCCAGGCCGTTGAGGCAACGCAGCAAGGTGCTTTTGCCGCAACCGCTGGGGCCGAGGATCACGATCACTTCGCCGCTCTGCACTCGCAGGTCGATGCCGTTAAGCACCTGCTGCTCGCCGTAGAATTTGTTGAACCCGTGAAACTCGATCAATGCGCTCATGCTTGCGTCCAGCGCCGCTCCAGCACGCGCGAGGCGGCCGAGAGCGGGTAGCAGATGAAAAAGAAAAACAGAAACAGCGCGCCGTAAATCAACACCGATTCGTAGGTGCGTTCGATGATTTGCTGGCCGACCTTGATCACATCGACCACGCCGATCAGCACCGCCAGTGAACTCGTCTTGATGATCCGCGTATAGACGTTGATGGTTGGCGGCGTCATGCGCTTCAGCGCTTGTGGCAGCAACACGTAGCCGAACAGTTGCGGGGCATTGAGGCCAATCGACAGCCCCGCCTCACGCTGCCCGCGTGGCAACGAATGCAGCGCACCGCGCGCCACTTCACCGACTTCGCTGGCGCCCCACAAAGACAACACCAGCACCGCGCACCAGAAGCTCGGCAGGCTCACCCCGAAGAAAATCGGCAGGCCGAAAAACAGCAGGTACAACCAGACCAGCACCGGGATCGCCCGGAACAACTCCAGATACACCCGCAGGATCGCGTTCAGCCACGTCACGTTGAGTATCCGCAGCACGCCGTAGAGCACGCCGCCGACGGTACTGATAGCGATGCTCAGGAACGATATCGACAGAGTTTGCCCAGCGCCTTTTGCCAATTGCGGCAACGACACCCAGAGCAGTTCAAGACCCGAACTGGCCATGCTGGAGCCTCCTTTCCAGACGGCTGAGCAGCAGCGACAGCGGCAAGAACAGCAGCACGCAAATCAGTGTCAGCACGGCGAGCATTTCGTAGGTTTTGTAATAGAGCGCGATGTAGCTCTTGGTGGTGTAGAGGATTTCCGGCACCGCCACCGCCGAGACCACGGTGGTTTCCTTGAGCAGGAAAATGAAATTGGCGAACAGCGACGGCAGGCTGAGGATCCCCGCTTGCGGCAGGATCACGTAGCGCAGCAACTGGCCGTGCGACAGGCCGATGGAGCGCCCGGATTCCAGTTGCGCCTGTGGCACCGCGTCGACGCCCGCACGCAGTACTTCGGTGAGGTAAGCGCCGCCGAGGAACGTCATGGTGATGATCGCGGCGGTGAAGCCGGAGACTTTGATCCCCAACACCGGCAAAGCGAAATAGACGAAGAACAGCTGGATCAGCAACGGCGTGTTGCGCGCCAATTCCACATAGAGGCCGACCGCGCGCTGCAAGTAAGGCGTGCGAAATACCAGAATCGTCGCGTTGAGCAGCGCCACCAGCAATGACGTACCAATGGCAATAAAACCAACCTGCAGCGTCACGCCCACGGCTTTGAGAAACGCCGGCAGGGTGCTGAGGATAAACGCGTAATCGAAGGTCATGAGACATCCTGTACGCCGCTGGGTAAGCGACGGTGGTGCAGTCCATGGGCAGCGGGTGACTGTCCGGCAAGAAGTGACTTTATAGGTATAAAAACAAGAATTTAAATACCGTTAAAGCATATTGATATCACCCAAAAAACTATCCTGTGGGTTTGCCGGGAAGGAATAAGAAGGCTATTTTCCTTTGCGCTGTAGGAAGGATCTTTTTTTCACGAAAGCCCTCCAAGGATGAACAGCTTTTGGCCAGACTCCCCCGGCCGAACCATCACAAGGAAGAGAACATGGCTGATTCAAAAGTGCCGCAGCGATTGGATCCACAGGACATTGTGAAGTTGTTGGTGGCGTTGCGAAGGGCGTTGAAATCCACGGCGTAAATCAAAAGCACCCTCACCCCAGCCCTCTCCCGGAGGGAGAGGGGGCCTACCGAGGTGTCTCGGGTATTGCATCGACCTGAAAAAACGAGTCGATTATGGATTCGGCAACGGATAATCAGGTCGGCGTATCTCTACAGCATCCCCCAATCAGTACCTCTCCCTTTGTGAAGAGAGGGCAGATTTTGGCGCTTTTTCAAAGCTGAGTTCACCTCGATATTTCACGTCGATGGAGCTCGCAAAAACAACTCGGTCAGTCCCCTCTCCCTCCGGGAGAGGGTTAGGGTGAGGGGCTTTTTGAGGCACACACAAAAACGCCTATGACCATCGCTGGCCATCGGCGTTTTTACACCTCGAAGGGGTTCAATCAAACGTCAGATCAGAACGCCGGCAATACCGCGCCGTTGTACTTCTTCTCGATGAACGCTTTGACTTCCGGGCTGGTCAGGGCTTTGGCCAGTTTCTGGATCGCGTCGCTGTTCTTGTTGTCCTCACGGGCCACCAGGAAGTTCACGTACGGCGAATCAGCACCTTCGATCACCAAAGCATCTTTATTTGGGTTCAAACCTGCTTCCAGCGCGTAGTTGGTGTTGATCATGTCCAGATCAACTTCCTTGAGAACGCGCGGCAGCAAAGCCGATTCCAGTTCCTTGAACTTGAAGTTGCGCGGGTTTTTGGCGATGTCTTTTGGAGTCGCCAGAGCGTTCTTCGGATCTTTGAGCTCGATCAGGCCAGCCTTCTGCAGCAGGATCAGGGCGCGGCCGCTGTTGCTGCCTTCGTTCGGGATGGCGATGGTTGCGCCGTCCGGCAGTTCGGCCAGGGTTTTGTACTTGCTCGAGTAACCACCGAACGGTTCAACGTGCACGCCTTGCACGGTCACCAGGTACTTGGATTTATCGTCCTTGTACTTGCCCTGGTTGAAGCTGTTCA
This sequence comes from Pseudomonas sp. NPDC098747, assembly GCF_044760045.1. NCBI lineage: Bacteria > Pseudomonadati > Pseudomonadota > Gammaproteobacteria > Pseudomonadales > Pseudomonadaceae > Pseudomonas > Pseudomonas sp. NPDC098747. The sequence continues at coordinate 47,898 of NZ_JBIWAL010000009.1, forward strand.
GGTACGGCAGGGTCTGGAAGTAGTTGGCATCCAGACGCTTCTCGCCAACCTGTACGTTCGGCTGAACGTAGTCGGTGAAGACTTTGATTTCCAGATCCACGCCTTCTTTGGCGAGAGTCGGCTTGATCAGCTCAAGAATTTCAGCGTGCGGAACCGGAGTCGCCGCGACGACCAGTTTCTCGCCAGCCTGGGCCAGGGAAGCAGTCAGAGCAGCCGCCAATGCGGTAAACAACAGAACCTTTTTCATGCAGTGTCCTTATCGAAAATCACGGTCGCTGATGGCGACGGCTATTAATACGTGTGCCAGTGAAGTGCTATCTCTGGCGTGAGGCGGACAATACCGGGATTTTTTATTCCCGGACAATAACGTTTATTCAGCTCTATATTCCATTTGGTTCGCACCCGCGAGTTAGACATGTATGAACTGCGGCACGCTGCGATCTTTTGATTTTCAATGGCTTGAAACTGCTGAAGATCAAAAGATCGCAGTCTTCGACAGCTCCTACAGGAGGCCTGTGTTTTTCAGTGCCTGCTGCAGTGCCTGCTGATCGGAAGCGGAGCCGGAAGAGAGTATCTGCTTGATCTGGGTTTCGATCTGAGTCAGTGCCGGTGGCAGGTTCAGATGCTCCGGGAGAATTTCGTCGCCGGTGCTCACCAGCAACGCAAAATGTATGACGTTTTCCAGTTCGCGGGTGTTGCCCGGCCAGCTGTGTTGTTCAAGCACGTGTTGCGCCGCTTCGCTGATCAACGGCACGGGCAGGCCCAGGCGCTGGCTGTAGATGCCGAGGAAATACTCGGCCAGCGACAGGATGTCGCCGATGCGCGCGCGCAGGGCTGGCAATTCCAGATGCCCTTCGCAGAGATAGTGGTAGAGACGTTCATGGAATTTCCCCGCTGCCACCGCTTGCGCCAGGTCGATGCTGGTTGCCGCGACCAGGCGAACATCGACCGGACTCGGTTGATGCGCGCCGACACGGGTGACTTCGTGGTTCTCCAGGGCCGCGAGCAATTTGATCTGGATCGGCAGCGGCAGGTCGCCGATTTCATCGAGGTATAAAGTGCCGCCATTGGCCGAACCGAACCATCCCGCGCGACTGCTGGCCGAGCCGGTGTAGCTGCCGGCGGCGTAGCCGAACAGTTCGGCATCGGCGTATGTCGGGCTGATCGCGCCGCAATTGACCGAGACGAACAGACCGCTGCGATCACTGGCGCGGTGGATGTGCCGGGCGAGCAGTTCCTTGCCGGTGCCGGTTTCGCCACGGATCAGCACTGAGATTGATCGTGGCGCTAACTGCTCAAGCTCTTCACGCAACTGACGCGAGCGCGGATCGACGAACACCAGCGCTTTGGCGCGAATGCTCAGGGGGCTTTTTTCTGAATCGGGAAAGGTCAGCAACGGCTGACCGAAAGTTTCGAAACTCATGGCAGACTCCCGCCCACAACCGCCGGCAGACGGGGGCGTTTAAAGAAATAAAAAATCAGGCGCGACGTCGGGCGTGGTGTTCCATGCGGTTTTGCAGGCGATAGAGATAGGCAAAACCCTGCTCCCAACGCTGATGCCCGGACTTCACATTGATATGCCCGGCACCGGCAAGAATCCCCGCCTCGGCGCCCCAATTGCGTGCCAGCTCCAGAGCTCGCGGCGCACTGACAGCGGCGTCGTTGTCGGAGCTGACGACCTGGCTCGGGAACGGCAGCAGATCGCTGGGTATCGGCGCGAAATTGCGCAGCGCCGGCGCGCAGGTCGGGCGCTCGACATCCGCCGGCGCGACCAGCAAGGCACCGCGCACCTGACGCAAAAATTGCACAGGCGCCGTCGCCGCCCAATGGGCAACGGTGACGCAGCCGAGGCTGTGCGCGATGAGGATGACCGGCGTGCTGTCGGCAGCAATCGCCTCGGCCAATGCGGCGACCCAGTCTTCACGGCGCGGGGTCAGCCAATCGGCCTGCTCCACCCGCGCGCTGTTTGGCAGGCTGTTCTGCCAGTGGGTTTGCCAATGATCTTCTGGCGATCCTTGCCAGCCCGGCACAATCAGGTAGCGAATTGATTCGTTGCGCATGGGGGAGCTCTCCTGCGTGTCTGTTCCTGATCGAGTATAGGGACGGGATTTATATTCGTTAAGGAATAAGAAGCTATTTATTAAGACCTGAATTGCATATGAAATATGTTTAGGGCTTGAGATCCAGGCCCCTCACCCTAGCCCTCTCCCAGAGGTAGAGGGGACTGATTGGGGGATGCTGTTGAGCTCCGCCGACGTGGAATACCACGCTGAATCCGGATGCTGGATTCGCGGAAATCTTTCAGGTCGATGTAGCTCCTGAGGTCTTTATGGTCGGTCCCCTCTACCTCTGGGAGAGGGCTAGGGTGAGGGCCCTCCGCCCTAAATCCAGACATAAAAAAAGGGCCGCACCCTGCCAAGGAGACGGCCCCGGAAAATCGTAAATCCTGTTAACGCGCAGTGATCACCGACAACCTGGTAATCCCCGCCCGCTCAATCGAGGCCATGGCCCGCGCCACTTCGCCGTAGTTCACGCCATCATCCGCTTGCAGTTGCACGCGCACCTCGGGGTCCTTGGCTTTCGCCGACTTGAGGTTGAACTCCAGCAAGTCCGGCTGAATCTCGTCCTTGTTGATAAACAGCTTGCCGGCACCGTCGATGCTCACCACCAGCGGGTCTTTCTGCTCGACCGGCGCGACTGCTTCAGTCTTCGGCAGGTTGATCGGTATCGCATTGGTCAGCAGCGGTGCGGTGACGATAAACACCACCAGTAACACCAGCATCACGTCCACCAGCGGTGTCACGTTGATCTCGCTGAGCACCTCATCACTGTCTTGCGTGGAGAAGGCCATATCAGGACGCCTCCTTCACTTTTGTCACGTTGCCCGGCGCTGCAACTTTGTTCGCCGTCGGGTGGATCAGCACACGAAACGCACTCTTCTGCGCCAGGCTATAGAAGTCATGCGCGAAGTCATCCAGATCCGCCGCCGTCAGTTTCAGACGACGCAAAAAGTAGTTGTAAACCAGCACCGCCGGTACCGCGACGGCGATCCCCACACCCGTGGCGACCAGTGCCGCGCCGATGGGGCCGGCCACCGTTTCCAGGCTCGCCGAACCTGCCGCGCTGATGCCTTTCAACGCTTCCATGATTCCCCATACCGTGCCGAACAAACCAATGAACGGCGACGTACTGCCGATACTTGCCACTACTGCCAGACCGGTCTCCAGCGAACGCCGCTCGCGCACGATCTGCTGACGCAAGGCCCGTTCGAGACGATCCTGATGGTTGATCGCCTGGCTCAAATCATTCGTCTGCGGCGCCTCGCCGACCTGAATCGCTGCGTAACCGGCCTGTGCCACTCGTGCTGCAGCGCCAGGCTGGGTTTCGCTCAACTCGGCGGCGGCGTCCAGACTCGACGCCGCCCAGAAACGTTTATGAAATTTGCGATCCTGCGCTTTCAGACGACCGAACTGCACAGCCTTGAGCAGGGCCAGCCCCCAAGTGGCGACGGAAAAAACCACCAGCAGCCAGATCACCGCGCTTTCGATGGATTCCAGTGGAGATGCCAGTAACGTCATGATGTGTTCCCTCGTGTAAACGTTTAGCGCGAAAAGGTTTCGGTTTAATGAATCCTGAAATCGATGGGTACGCTGACCCAGCCGTCCTGGGCAACATCACCCTGCTTGGCCGGGACAAAACTCCAACGCTTGACCGCGTTTAACGCGGCGTCGTCGAGTTGTTGCCGACCACTGCTTTTCTGAATCTGGATCTCGCCCGGTTTGCCGCTGGCCAGCACCTGCACCCGCAGCAATACCGTGCCTTCCCAACCGCGGCGCTGGGCCAGCGACGGGTATTCCGGCGCCGGGTTTTTCAGGTACGCGGCGTTGGCTGAAGCCGGGGTCACTGGCGCAGGCGCCGGAGGTGCGGATGGCGCTGGTGCGGCGACCTGAGCTGCCGGTTGTGGCGGCGCCTTGGGTTGCTCGACTGCTTTTGGCGCTGGCTTCGGCACGGGTTTAACCACCGGCTTAGGTTTCGGAATCGGTTTTGGTGGCGCAGGCTTAACAGCCAGCTCGTCTTCTACCGGTGGCGGAGGTTCAACCACCGGCTGCGGTGGCGGCGGCGGCGGCTCGACAATCGGCGGCGCGGGTGGTGCCGGGCGCGAAAACTCAATGGTCATCGGCGGAATTTCCGGCGGCACAATGGGTAGCGCCGGGGTCGGATGCTGATTGATCCAGTAGATCACCGCGCCATGCACCACCAGCGCCAGCACACCGAGCAGAATCGTCTCGCGTCGGCTCAAAATGCCCTTGGGCGCGCGCTGCAAACGCAACTGCCCCAACGGCACACGATGCGCCCGGCCAAGATCGACCAGTTCGCCACTCGGCGTCTGACGCCACAGCAATTCCGGTGCGCTGGCGGCGGTCTGGACATTGCCCATTGATTCACTCCCTGCAGTCTTTTTTGCGTTCTCTACAAAAAGGCCTATCTACCGTTTGTTGAATCCCCCACGGCAGATCGTCAGGTGAATCATTGAGCTCGGCGCTTATCTCCGAAAGTAATATTTAACGTTATGCATAGGCTCTTAAGGAATATACAACCCGATCACTTTCAGCAAAGCCTCGCCACACAAGGCTTTCAGCGAATCGTGCGAAAAGACATGCTTTCGGCGCATAAAAAATATTCACCCAAGGCATCCGCAGATTGATGATCTGGCAAACCCGGACAACTCATACCAAGTAAATATTTTCGTTTTTCTCGAAATAAAAAAAGACCAGCGCACTTTCGTGGGCTGGCCTTTATTTATTTCCGATAAATTACTGTTTTACGAATTCCCCACCCAGAGTCACTACATCACCGTCAAAGTTTGTCCGAGAACCCGCGGCGCGCAATTTTGCATAGCTATGATCAGGAGAAAACAGCGTCCATGTCTGGTATCCGCTGTTGCTATTCTGAGCGAGCACCGCGATCGTAGTCGGATTGCCGGTACTGTTTTGGAAGTGGTAGTTACCGTAGCGAATGTCGTAGTTTACGCCTCCTTGGCTCAACGTGCCGCTGAAAGAGCCATTGGAATCATTGCCATCGGTGATAACCAGTTTCGCGCCTGAGTTAGAGTTTACATAAGTGCCATTAATACTCGACATGATTTGATTTCCTTTATCGTTGGGATACGTGTCTTCCGATGAGAGCAAGTTTCCTCCTGGAAACTCACGACAATCAGAATGGTTCGACATTTAAATATTGTCCACGCGAGCGACTAACGAAATTGCAATAACTACTATTCAAGTCGCTCATAACTTATCGCCAATCAGTCGAGCATTAATTCCAATTCAGTTATCGACTGGCGTTGGTCTGTTGCACTCCGTTGGCCGGCGCGATAGCTGCCGTCTCGAAGCGCGGCGTACCGACTTGCACCCAGTCATTACTTACAGGTAGAGCCCGATAGACCCAGTTGCTGATCGCGTCGTTGCCGGGTCATATCGGGTGACGCCGGGTGGGGTAGACGCTGGGCACAGCGAACGCCCCACTACCCAGCACCGCGCCAGACAACTACAGCGGTAAAGCGGTTTTGATGGGCAACATGATGCAGCTCTCTGAATGACTCATCAAAAGTCGTAGCGACCGGTCACGCCGAGTGTTCGCGGGGTACCGAGCAGGCCTTCATAGCCGCCGTTGCCGCCCGTCCAGAGGGTCGTGTAATAGGTTTTATCGAAGGCATTTTTCAGCCACAGCGAGACGTCCCACTGGCCTTGGTTGAAGTCACCGCGCAGGCCTGTGGAAAGGTTGACCACCGCATAGCTCGGGATCTGGCCGTAGTCGGAGTCCTCGACCGTGCCCACCGCTTTCGAGCGGAACGCGTAGCTGGCGGTGACGTAGGGTTCGAAGCCGTTATCGAGATTCCATTTGTATTCGCCGTTGGCGTTGCCGATCCATTTCGAGGCGCCAACCACTTGATGCCCGCTGAGGTCGCAGGAGGCCGGAGCGCCCGGTGCCTGGCTGACTTCCGGCGGGCACGGCGCATCTTTGTACGAGAGGTAGCTGACGTCGTTGTACGAGCCATTGATGTTCAGGGTCAGGCCCCGCAGCGGGATTAGCGTGCTTTCAAACTCCACACCGCGTGAGCGCACCGATCCGGCGTTGGTCAGATACTGCACGCGGTTTTCGGCGTCGTAGGCGTTGGTCTGGTAGGCGTTGACCTGGGTCCAGAACACGTTGGCGTTGAGTTGCAGGCGGTGATCCCACAGCGTGCTTTTAAACCCGAGCTCCGCATTGTTGGCGCGCTCGGTGCCGATCAACAGCGAGTCGGCGCCGGCCACCGGAGCCGAACCGACGGCGAGGTTGACCCCGCCGGATTTCTCGCCGTGGGACACCGTGGCGTAGCCGAGCACATCATCAGTGATGCGATAGCTGAGGTTGAGCAGTCCGGACGGACTGGAGCTGTACTGATTCAAATCGCCGGAATCGTAGGCGCCGGCACGACCGCGCCGCGCTGTAGCGCCAGGTCCGGTGACAGCCGCGCCGCCAAGCGGAGCATTGCGCGTGACCCAGGCGCTTTTTTCTTCATAGGTGCCGCGCACCCCGGCGGTGAAGTCCAGCCGCTCGCTGAGGTGCCAGGTGCCTTGGGCAAACAACGCGAAGCTGTCGGTCTTGATATGGCCGTTACCGACGCTGGTGACATTGGCCAACGCGCCGGCCGGCGTGCCGTTCCAGACGTCGGCTTGCGGGCCGTAGTTAGCGAAGGATTTGTTGTCCAGATCGTTGCCGAAGTAGTAGGCACCCACGACGTAATCGAAGAACTCCCCCTTGGGCGAGGCCAGACGAAATTCCTGCGAATACTGTTTGTCTTCCACCGACACCCCGGCGTTGTAGCTCGCCGGCACGTTCAGGCCGTCGTCGTTGCGCGGGGTGAAATTCCAGAAGCGGTAGGAACTGATTGAGGTAAGGGTGAAGTCGCTCGGCAAGGTCCAGTTAGCCTCCACCGACGTGCCGCCCTGATGCACAGTGACATGCTGCTCGTTATCCAGATTGACCTTGCGGTGCGAGCCATTGACCAGCGTTGCGCCGGCCGCATTGGCCCGCGCCTGATAGAGATTGACGCCGTTGATGGTCGGCCCGGTGTTGTACAGCACGCGGGTGCCGGCGCTGGAATCCTCTTCGTTGTAATCGCCGATCCAGCGCAGGTTGAAATTTTCGTTGGGCTTGAACAGCAGCTGCGCACGGAAACCTTCTCGCGACCCGCCGTTGAGATCATGGCCGTCGTATTCATTCTTGATGTCGCCATCGCTGCGGGTGCGATAGGCCGAAAAGCGTCCGGCCAACTCGTCGTTGAGCGGCCCGGAAATCGTGCCCTTGGTCTGGAAATAACCGTCCTCGCCGACCGAGGTTTCGATACTGCGCTCAGGCGTGAATGTCGGCGCGCGGGTGCTGATGTTGATCACCCCGGCAGTGGTGTTTTTGCCGAACAGCGTGCCCTGCGGCCCGCGTAAAACTTCGAGCTGTTCGATGTCCATCAGGTCGAAAACCGCCATCCCCGGACGACCCAGATATACGTTGTCGATGTACAAACCGACACTGCCTTCCAGACCATCGCTGGCCGGGTTGTTGCCCAGGCCGCGGATCGACACGCTGGACTGCCGCGCGTGCATGTAGGCAACGTTGACGCTGGGCACCAGTTGCTGCAGATCCTGAATCCGGTAGATCCGTTGCGTCTCCAGATTCTGGCCGCTGACCACGCTCATCGGCGTCGGCACATCCTGCGAACTTTCTTCGCGGCGGCGGGTGGTGACGGTCACCGTTTCCAGTTGTGAATTGTTGGCCGCAGGCTTGCCGGCAGTGACCGGCGCCGGCGTCTCGACTTCGGCGGCGTAGCTGTGAGTCCAACTGGCGCTCCCCGCCAGCAACAGGGCCAGAGGCAGGCGTTTGAGCCGTCGTGGGGTCAAGGGTGACGCAAGGTTCAACGGACTCATGGCGCGGCTCCTGGTCAAAAAACACACAGACATCTTTTGCGCTGCATATTCTTTTAAGTTATTTATTTATGTTTTTACAAAGATTTACTGCATAAGAGATTGCCTTTATAAGGAGTCGACCTAATGCATATCCAATGCATTTCCCGGATATTTTTTATGTGAAAAATGCATATCGACTTGCGCCAACTTCGTCACTTCATCGCCCTGGCTGAACAACGCAGCTTCGTCGCCGGCGCACAGGCGGTGAACCTGTCGCAGTCGGCATTCAGCCGCAGCATTCAGGCGCTGGAACACAGCGTTGGCTGTCAGTTGGTCGATCGCGGGCGCAAGGAATTACCGCCGACCAAGCAAGGCCAGGTGCTGCTCGAACATGCGCGGCGGCTGGTCAGCGGCGCGCAGCAGATGGCTAACGAGATCAGCCAGTTCAATGGTCTGGAGGCGGGGGAATTACGCTTCGGTTGCGGCCCGGCGCCGACGGCGGGATTGATCCCGCGGGCAATCGGCAGCTTCATCGGGCGTTATCCGAAAGCGCGAGTGCAGTTTCAGGTCGATGACTGGCAGAGTCTGAGCAAGCGTCTGCTCAGCGAAGAATTCGAATTTTTCGTCGCCGACACTCGGCACTTCGAGGCGGATCCGGATTACCTGACGCACCGATTACGGCCGCGTAAATGGCATTTTTGCTGTCGTGCCGGGCATCCGTTGGCAGGGCATGAACGCGTCAGTGCGACGGTGTTGATGAGCTATCCGCTCGCGGTGAGCATTCGTCCACCGAACCTGCGCAAGGTCATCGTCGACCTCAGCGGTCGCCCGGACTTCACGCCAAATGTGGAGTGTGAAAACAGTGCGAGTCTGCTGAGTGTGGTGCTGCGTTCGGATGCGATTGGGATTGTTGGCGCCTACTCCGATGCGCTGCATCAGGCCAAAGGGGATCTGGTGTGTTTGAAGATCGAAGGTTTGGCGGATGATCTGGAGGAGTTGTATACGCGCTACGGGATCGTCAGTCGGGCGGGGTATCGGTTGTCGCCGTTGGCGGAGGCGATGATTGAGCAGATCAAGGCGATTGATGAGGTGGATGAGGAGGTGTGTTCGCTGGAAAATTTTGCTGTCTGATAAATCGTCATCGCTGGCAAGCCAGCTCCCACAGGATTAGTGCCGAGCACAAATGATGTGAACACCCCTGAAACCTGTGGGAGCTGGCTTGCCAGCGATGGGGCCAGCAACGTCACCGATGCATCCACTGCATAAACCCCATTCCCCAAATGCACTTGCCGAACACCCCCACCGAAAGCGAAAAACCTCGCCTGTCCCAATGACCGGTGAACCCCATGCCAAACCCGCCAAACCCCGTGCGCAACGTTCTTTACATCATGTGCGACCAACTGCGCCGCGATTACCTGTCCTGCTACGGTCACCCGCACCTGCACACGCCCAATATCGATCGACTGGCCGCGGCCGGCGTGCGTTTCAGCCGCGCCTACACCCAAGGCACGATTTGTGGCCCATCGCGTATGTCGGCCTACACCGGGCGCTATGTCAGTAGCCATCAAGTGGCGTGGAACGCGGTACCACTGCCGCTGGAAGAACTGACCATCGGCGACTACCTGCGCCCACACGGCATTCGTACTGCGCTGGTCGGCAAGACCCACGCCACCGCAAACATCGACGCCTTGCAACGGCTGGCGATCAACCCGCAGAGCGAAAAAGCCGAAGTGCTGAATGAAGTCGGCTTCGAACCCTACTTTCGCCACGACGGCATCTTCCCCGATGACCCGCTGTTCGACGAAAAACGCGAATCCGCACCCTACACCCATTACCTGCGTGAACACGGATTTGACGGACGGAATCCCTGGCACGACTGGGCCAACGCCGCCGAAGGCGAAAACGGCGAAATCCTCAGCGGCTGGAAAATGCGTCATGCGCATTTGCCAGCACGAATTCCCGAGCAACACTCAGAGACTGTCTACACTACAAACCGAGCCATCGACTTCATCACCGAGCAAGGCGAGAAATCCTGGTGTTTACACCTCTCATACATCAAACCTCACTGGCCCTATATCGTACCAGCGCCATACCACGCCTTGTACAGTACGAAATCGATTCTCGAACCGACCCGCGCGACGCCCTCCGAAGCCAGCAAACACCCCGTATACACTGCCTTTCGCCAGCATGAGGGAAGCCTCAACTTCTCCCGCGATTCAGTACGATTGAATGTAATCCCGACCTACATGGGCCTGATCAAGCAAGTGGATGATCAGCTCGGGCGGCTGTTCGATTTTCTGCAAAGCAACGGTCGCTGGGATGACACGTTGATCGTGTTCACCAGCGATCACGGCGACTTTCTGGGCGACCACTGGCTGGGCGAGAAGGAGTTTTTGCTGGAGCAAGCAGTGGGCGTGCCACTGATCGTGCGTGATCCGCGGGCGGCGGCGGATATCACTCGGGGAACGGTGGATGATCGACTGGCGGAAACCATCGATGCGTTACCGACGTTTCTTCAGGCGCTGGGTTTGCCGGGGGCGGAACATCGACTCGAAGGACGTTCGCTGATCCCCCTGCTGCACGGCGAAAACCCGGACTGGCGACGCTATGCGATCAGTGAGTACGACTATGCGTTTCAGGCACCGGCGCGTGAGCGACTCGGCCAGTCGATCGATCGTTGCCGCATGACCATGGTGCGCAGCGAACGCTGGAAATACCTGGCGTACGACGGCTTCCGGCCACAGTTGTTTGATCTGCTGAATGATCCGCAGGAATTGCACGATTTGGGTGACGACCCGGCTTACGCGACGGTGCGCGAGGAACATGCGGGGTATTTGTTTGAATGGGTGCGGGGGCTGAAGCGGCGGACCACGATCAGTCATCAGGAGATTGATTTGCGTGGGCAACGGTTTCGTTATGGCGAGCCGGAGAGTGAGAAGGTTGTTCAGATTGGCGTGTGGTAGTTGAAGAGCCCCTCACCCTAACCCTCTCCCGGAGGGAGAGGGGACTGACCGTGGGATATTGAATCGATACGCCGACCTGGAAGAGTTTCACCGAATCCATTATCGACCCAATCTTTCAGGTCGATGCATGACGCAAGACACCTCGGTCGGCTCCCTCTCCCTCCGGGAGAGGGCTGGGGTGAGGGGATCTGTTGATCTTCAATCACGCCCCTTGATCGTCTGACTACGCTGCCCCGCTGCCCCAACCGGCACTTCACCCTTGAGCGTCACCCGACGCACCACCCGATCCTGCGTCCCGTAATCATCAATCGCGTAATGCTGCGTCGAGCGGTTATCCCAGATCGCCACGTCACCGGCCTTCCAGCGCCAGCGCACAGTGTTTTCCTGACGAATCACATGGCTCTGCAACAGCCCGAACAAATGCGCCGAATCGGCCTGCGAATACCCCTTGATGCGTTTGACGAAGTGCCCCAGAAGCAAGCTTTTTTCACCGCTGATCGGGTGTACGCGCACTACCGGGTGCTCGGTCTCATAAACCGTCGAGGTGAACACCTTGCGATAGCGCTCAAGCTTCTCCGCCGACACGTCAGGCTTGGCGCTGGCGTAGTCATATTCGTTGCTGTGCACTGCGACCAGTTTGTCCGCCAGTTCACGCAGCTCGGTCGGCAGTTTGTTGTAGGCGGTGGCTGTGTTCGCCCACAGGGTGTCGCCGCCAAACGCCGGGGCCACTACCGAACGCAGGATCGAGGCTTTCGGGTAAGCGTCGACGAAGGTCACGTCGGTGTGCCACGAGTTGGCGCGCTGGCCCTCGGCACCGTCGAGCTCCAATAGATAACGAGTGCCCTCACGCGACGGCACGGTCGGATGCGCCACCGGCTCGCCGAGCAAATGGGCGAAGGCTTCCTGGCGTTGATCGTCGAGCTGAGCCTGCTCGCGAAAGAACACGACTTTGTACTGGATCAGCGCCTGTTGAATGGATTCGACGGTGGCCGCGTCCAGCTCACCGGACAGATGCACGCCACGGATTTCAGCACCAATACGACCGGCTACCGGATGGATTTCCAGCGCGTGGACAGCGGGTTTTACAGCGAGTGCGGCATTGCTCATGGGTAGACCCTCATCGACTGCTTGCGGTTGGACGGCAGCGAAACATCGCTCTATATATATTCCATTTACATCTAATAGATATTCAAATTCTTCGTTGACGGAATAAGAGCTTGCATTTAAAACCTCAAGCAACCCTCGTCGCAAATGCCTTCGAGCTATTTTTAGGATGCCGGAAAAGCATATGGATCTTCGCCAGTTGCGCTACTTCATCGCCCTCAACGAACACCGCAGTTTTGTCCGTGCGGCGGATGCGATGGGCATCACTCAACCGGCGTTCAGCCGCAGTATTCAAGGGCTTGAGCAAGAGTTCGGCTGCGTGCTGGTGGATCGCGGCAACAAGGATTTGCGCCCCACACCCGAAGGTCAGGTGGTGCTGCAACACGCCCTCAGCCTGGTGCAGGGTGCGGCGCTGCTCAGTGCTGAGGTGACGCAGATGACCAAGCTCGATGCCGGTGAAGTGCACTTCGGTTGCGGCCCGGCGCCGGCGGTGAAACTGGTGCCGGACGCGGTGGCACAATTCATCAACGCGCACCCGAAAGTGCGCACCTGTTTTCAGGTGGATAACTGGGAAAAACTCAGCCGCGCACTGAGCCGCGAGGAGATCGAATTCTTTATCGCCGACATTCGCCATTTCGAGTCCGATCCGAATTTTCAGACTCAACCGCTAACGCCCAAGCGCGGGGTATTTTTCTGCCGACCGGGGCATCCGTTGCTGGCCAAGGAAAGCCTGTCGACCAACGACATGTTCGACTATCCATTGGCGACAACGCTGATCCCGCCGGGCATTCGCAAATTGTTGGCGAATCTGAGCGGGCGGATCGATTTTTCACCGACCATCGAGACCGAGCATTTTCCGGCATTGGTGAAAGTGGTGCTGCAATCGAATGCGATTGGCATGGGGACTGAGGAAGCGTTTTACGAGGACATCGCCCAAGGTTCGCTGGTGCTGCTGCACTGGCGTAACCTGCCGCAGAACCTGGAGAGCATGAATGCGCGGTGCGGGATTGTCAGTCGCACCGGGTTTCGGTTATCGCCGGCGGCGAGGGCGATGATTGAGACATTGGTGGTGGTGGATAGAGGCCTTGGAGATGTGCGGGTGGCTGGTTAACTTGCCCTCACCCTAACCCTCACCCTAACCCTCACCCTCACCCTCACCCTCTCCCAGAGGTAGAGGGAACTGACCGAGTTGTTCTGACGATCTGCATCGACCTGAAAATTCCACGTTGGACTCAAATTTGAACGGCCCACAAATCGGCTCCCTCTCCTGGGGGAGAGGGCTGGGGTGAGGGCCTGGATCTCAAGCCCCTACACAAAATCTAGAGCTTGGCAGCAGCCAGTTCCGGCGCGACCCAATCCGAAACCTTGAACGGCTTGCGAATCAATTTCTGCTGCGCCGCCAGGCCCACCTTGTCCTGCAAACTGCCAAGGAATGCCGGATCCAGTGTCGAGGGGAATATTTCGCTCAGATTCTGATCATGCAAATCCTGAGTCAGGATCACCGGCGGATAACTCGCCAATCCCGATACCAACTGCACATACGCTGCCTTGTTGCTGTCATCGGTCAGCCACTCAACCGCTTGCTGCTGCGCCTTGAGCAACTTCGCCACCGCCTCCGGATGCGCATCGACAAACTTGCCGGTGCCCACCAGTACCGATTGCACGCTGCCGGCGCCACCGAGATCCTTGGTGTTCAGCGGCAACTCCGCCAAGCCTTTGGCTTGCAACGCGGTCAACCCGGAGCTGCCCCACGACGCATCAATCTGCTTCGCCGCCAATGCCGCGACCGCCGCGTTGAAATCAAGATTGATGACCTTCACGTCTTTCTCACTCAAGCCCTGACTGGCCAGCGCCGCATCGAAAGACAGCTGGGTCGCGGTACCACGGAAAATCGCCACGCGTTTGCCTTTGAGGTCCTGGAGGGTCTTGATCCCGGACCCGGGCACCACACCCAGATATTGCTTCACGCCACGAGCACTGGCGCTGAGCAGCCGAGTATCGAGGCCATTGGACTTGCCAATGATCGCCGCCAGATCGCCCAGATACGCCAGATCGACCTGACCATTGGCGAACGCCTCATTGATCACCGGCCCTGCGCCTTTGAAGAAGCTCCACTGAATCTTGATGCCCTGCTCGGCGAAAGCCTTTTCGAAAATCTGCTGATCGCGCAACACATCAACCACGCCACCGCCGCTGTGCTGCGTGCCGGCGCTCAGGTCGGGCACTGCAATTCTGATTTCCTTCAGTTCGTCGGCATGAGCGCTGATCGCGAGGAAACCCGCCAGCACCGAAGCGACAAACAGACTGATGACGCGTTTGAAGGGAAGGTTCATAGGTGCAGCTCCTTGATCACGACAGGCGTTGAGAAGCCGAAAGTAGGCCGAAGCAGCACCTTCTCTTAAATACTATAAATTCACATTTTTATAGCTTTTAGCACTAAGCGGGTAATGACGGGGCTTGCGGCGGGGTATGCACTAACAGCATGGAAAATATTCTTCGAATGCATTGGATGCGTGTGGGCTGGAGGCCTTAAATGGCGAAGCTTATCTCCAAATAGATCTATAAATCGTTTCTATATAACCATTTGTTAACGGTAAATACCGCCAAAGATCTTGATCGATTCAACCCGACAACGGAGGTCACCCCATGGCCCGTGATTCCCTGCTCAGCCTGCCGCTACCCGCGCCACCGCTAAAAAGTCGACGGACCTGGCCAAGCCTGAACCAACGCCTGTTGCCGTGGCTGCTGCCGATAGGCTTGTTCGCCCTGTGGTGGCTGGCGGCGCGTAATCAATGGATGAGCGAGCAAATCCTGCCGGCGCCGACATTGGTTTGGAGCAGCGCGGTCGAGCTCTCGCAAGGTGAATTGTGGAGCCACTTGTGGATAAGCCTTCAGCGACTGTTCTGGGGACTGCTTGCGGGGATTTCGGCCGGTGCGCTGCTGGGTACTGCACTGGGTTCCAGTCGTCGCCTCGAACGCTTGATCTTCCCGACGTTTGCCGGTCTGGCGCAGGTGCCGACACTGGCATGGATTCCATTGTTCATGGTGTTCTTCGGCATCGGTGAAGTGCTGAAACTGGTGGTGCTGATCAAAGCTATTGTCGTCCCGGTGACCCTGCACACACTGGTTGGCGTGCGCGATGCTCAACCGAAATTGCGCGAAGCCGCCGCCGTCTTGCGCCTGCCACCGCACCTGCTGATTCGTCGCCTGGTGTTGCCAGCCGCATTACCTGCGTTCATGGCCGGCGTACGTCTGGCGCTGGCCGCCGGGTGGACTTCTTTGCTGGCTGTCGAGCTACTGGCCTCCAGCGAAGGCATCGGTTACCTGATGGTCTGGGCGCGGCAGCTGTTCATGCTCGACATCGTTTTCGTGTGCATCGTGGTGATCGGCTTGATCGGTGTGGCGATGGATCGCGGCATCGGTTTGCTGGATAAAAAACTGGTGCACTGGCCGCACCCGGCCACCGCCGAAATTCGTCGCGGCCCGCGTTATCAAGGCTGGCAGCGTCTGCAACCATGGCTGCTGCCCCTGGGCTTGTTGACGCTTTGGCAACTGGCGAACGATCAGCAGTGGGTCGACGGCAATATTCTGGTGAGTCCGTTGGCGGTGTTGAGCACCACGTGGGATGGCTTGCTCGATGGCACCTTGATCTCCGGCATGGCGCTCAGCCTCGGTCGTACCCTCGGTGGTTTGCTGCTGGGCGGTGGGCTCGGTTTCGCGCTGGGTCTGCTGCTGGGTTTGTCACGAATCAGTGAACGCCTACTCGGCCCCACTCTTGCGGCGATCCGGCAGATCGCGATTTTCGCCTGGGTGCCTTTGCTTACCGCGTGGTTCGGTCTGGGCGAATTGGCGAAGTGGGTATTCGTCGCCCTCGCCGCCTTCTTTCCACTGTTAATCGCCTCCCAACGCAGCGTCGCCAACCTCTCGCCGCAACTCAACGAAGCCGCGCAAGTGCTGCGCCTGAGCCTCGGCCAGCGCCTGCGTCGACTGGTATTGCCGGGCGCCGCGCCGGGGATTTTCGCCGGATTGCGTCTGAGCCTGATCTACGCCTGGCTCGGCACCATCGGCGCCGAATATTTCATGCCGTCCAACGGCGGCATCGGCAGCCAGATGATCGGCGCGCAACAACTGCTGCGCATGGACTTGATCATGGCCGGCATGCTGCTGGTCGGCCTGACCGGCGCCCTGCTCAACCTCATCGGCCAACGCCTGGAAATTCGCGCCACTCGCTGGAGACACGCATGAACGCACCGATTGTCAGCTTCAACCATGTAGGTAAATCCTTCGATGTCGACGGTTTCGAACTGGAGGCGATTCGCGAATTCAACCTGGACATCGCCGAGGGCGAATTCGTCGCGATCGTCGGTTCCAGCGGCTGCGGAAAATCTACGTTGCTGCGCTTGTTGGTGGGCCTCGACACGCAGTTTCGCGGACAGATCACCGTGGACGGAAAAGCCGTCAGCGGCATCGGCGGCGAACGCGGCATCGTCTTTCAGGAACATCGCTTGTTCCCATGGCTGACAGTTGCCGACAACATCGGCCTGGGCCTGGTCAACGAGCCGCTGAGCGCCGCCGAAAAACAACAACGCATCAAAGATTTCATCGAACTCGTCGGCCTGCGCGACTTCACTCGCGCCTATCCACACCAGCTCTCCGGCGGCATGGCGCAACGCGTGGCGATCGCTCGTGGCCTGGTCGCCAGCCCAAGAATTTTGCTGCTCGACGAACCTTTCGGCGCGCTCGACGCACTGACTCGCCAGCAGATGCAGGACGAGCTGCTGGCCATTCGCGCCCGGGCAAAAATCACCACGATCCTGGTCACTCACGATGTCGAAGAAGCGATTTTCCTCGCCGACCGCGTGGTGGTGATGGAGCCGCGTCCGGGGCGCATCAAACAAGTGGTCGATGTCGCCCTGCCCCATCCGCGTCAGCGCAGCAGTTTCGACTTCCATCAGTTGCGCGAAGAGCTGCTGCACGAACTGACCAGTGACGACCATTACCAACCGAGCGCACCGATACAGATCCGCGATCTGCCGCTGTCGTTCATTGCCTGCTGAACAGGAGTTTTGCGATGCCGCAACGTCCCAATTTTCTGGTGATTCTGGCCGACGATCTCGGCTTCTCCGACATCGGTGCATTCGGCGGTGAAATCGCCACGCCGCACCTTGATGCCCTGGCCAACAACGGCCTGCGCCTGACCGATTTTCACACCGCACCGACCTGTTCGCCGACCCGCTCGATGCTGTTGACCGGCACCGATCACCACATCGCCGGCATCGGCACCATGGTCGAAGCGCTGACGCCAGATCTGATCGGCAAACCGGGTTACGAGGGCTACCTCAACGACCGCGTCGTCGCGTTACCCGAGCTGCTGCGCGAGGCTGGTTACCAGACCTTGATGAGCGGCAAATGGCACCTCGGTCTGAAAGCGGAACTGGCGCCGCACGCGCGTGGTTTCGAGCGTTCGTTCTCGTTGCTGCCGGGCGCGGCCAATCACTACGGTTTCGAGCCGACTTACGATGAGCAAACACCCGGGCTGCTGAAATCCACCCCGGCGCTGTACATCGAGGACGATACGTTTGTCGACGAACTGCCCAAGGACTTCTACTCGTCCGATGCCTTCGGTGACAAGTTGCTGCAGTACCTCAAGGAACGTGATCAGACCCGCCCGTTCTTTGCCTATCTACCGTTTTCCGCGCCCCACTGGCCATTGCAGGCACCGGCCGACATCGTCGAGAAATATCGCGGCCGCTATGACGCCGGCCCAGAGGTTTTGCGCTTGGAGCGGTTGGAGAAACTGAAGGCGCTGGGGCTGATTGAAGCAGACGTCGAACCGCATCCGCTGATTCAACTGACTGCGCAATGGGATGCGTTGAGCGATGAGCAAAAGCAGATTTCTGCGCGGGCGATGGAGGTCTACGCGGCGATGGTCGAGCGCATGGACTGGAACATCGGCCGGGTGGTCGACTACCTGCGCCAGCAGGGCCAACTCGACAACACGTTCATCCTGTTCATGTCCGACAACGGTGCCGAAGGCGCGCTGCTTGAGGCGTTCCCCAAGTTCGGCCCAGAGTTGATGACCTATCTGAACCAGCACTACGACAACAGCCTCGACAACATCGGTCGAGCCAACTCCTACGTCTGGTACGGGCCGAACTGGGCGCAGGTGGCGACCGCGCCGTCTCGGCTGTTCAAGGCCTTCACCACCGAGGGCGGGATTCGTGTGCCGGCGCTGCTGCATTATCCGCAACTGTCGCTTAAAGGACAGATCAGCCATGGTTTCGGCACGGTAATGGACATCACGCCGACCATTCTTGATCTGGCGGGCGTGCGCCATCCGGGCAAGCTGTGGCACGGCAAACCCGTGGCGCCGTTACGCGGTAAATCATGGCTGGGCTTTTTGTCCGGCGAGACCGCGCAGGTGCATGACGAGCACACGGTGACGGGTTGGGAATTGTTTGGGCGGCGGGCGATTCGGCAAGGGTCGTGGAAAGCGGTGTACATCCCGGGGCCAGTAGGGCCGGCGACGTGGCAGCTTTATGATCTGGCCAGTGATCCGGGGGAGATTCATGATCTGGCGCTGAGTCAGCCTGAAAAGCTCAATACGTTGATCGGGCATTGGCAGCAGTATGTGGAGGAGACCGGGGTGATTTTGAGTGCTTCGCCGTTTCAGCCGGATTGATCTGAAGATCAAGAGCCCCTCACCCCAGCCCTCCCGAAACGTCGGACCGCCCAGAGGGAGAGGGGGCCGAACGAGGTGTCTTTCGCCATACATCGACCTGTGAAATCCAGTCGATGCTGGATTCGGTAAAGCAATTTCACGTCGGCGGAGCTCATCAATATCCCCCAATCAGTCCCCTCTCCCTCCGGGAGAGGGTTAGGGTGAGGGGATTTTTTTCAGGCCTCCACCGCCTCCCCGGACACCGCAACCTCATCCCGCCGAACAAACCGGTTCGCCCGCCCAAACGTGCCAAAATCATTAAACCGCACGCCCATCTCCCGCATCACCTTATGCGCCACCGGCACGGTCATCTGGCGGATATAAAACGGCTCCTTCACCACAAAATGATGAATGCCGTGACTGCTGCCGAAGTTGAAGCAGAACGCCTGCAACGGCCACAGCCACCAAGGGTTCAACACCTGGCATTGCTGCATCACATTACCCAGCTCGACATCACCGTAGTAATGCATGTTCGAACTGATGAAGTGCAGGCAGAACGTGCGCAACACGTTAGGGCCGATGATCACCACGGCGGCGATATCGATCATCTTCATCACCGCCAGCGTGGTCGCCGACCATTCAATCGGCGTGCCCAACAGAAAGGCAATACCGTTGGCTGCATGGAAGCCTAGAAACACATACCACGCACCCCAATGCAGTAGCGCCAGCGGCGCGTAAACCTTGAAGACCCGTTTGAGAATGCTCCACTTGTGCGCCCAGGTCGGCGCCCGCAGCAAGCGGATGAACGCCGACATCATGTTGTCGCCGACCATCAGCAGGCGCGCAAAACCCCATGGCTCGCCGTTGGTGATCGCGCGCTCTTCCATGTCGGTTTCAGTGCCGGAAACCTTGTGGTGATTGAGGTGCAGATGCCGGCGAATCCACGGATTGATCGTGCTCGGCCGCGCCAGCCACACCAGGCCCATCATCAGATTATGCGCCACGCGTTGCTTGCGGAAGTACATGCTGTGGATCAGGTCGTGCTCAAGCTCATGGGTCAACGACGCGAAAAACGCGTTGAGCAGCAGGCACACCCACCAAGCCATGTGGCCAGTGATGTAAAGCGCTGCCGAACCAATCATCCCGGCCAAGGCGAAGGCCAGAATCCCCGCGCCCAGCGCATCCTGATGCTTGAGAATCGGGTAACGCTCGCGCAGTTCAACGCCTTTGGCCAGCACCACTTCGCGAATATGCGCTGATCGCTGCGCCGCATTGTGTCGCTGGGGGCTTGCAGAAGTACCGTCCATGCTTCCATCCTCAGGTTTAAGATGTATGTATCTTGCGTTGTGATGTTTGCAATGACGGTAGCCGAGAACGCCAACCTGTTGACCGGAAGCGCCAATCAGCATGAAGGAACCGACCTCCCTCGCCAGTTGGACCCGTGCCTTGCGCAAGCAACTCGATGCGCTGGGGCTGGACAGTACTGACCTGTGCCAACAGGCCGGGCTTGATCCGCAATGGATGGACGACCCCAACGCCCGCTATCCGCTGTCCGCCACCACGCGTCTGTGGCAGATCGCGGTGCAGGTCAGCGGCGATCCGGCGATCGGTCTGCGTGTGTCGCGGTTCGTCAGCCCGACCACGTTCCATGCGCTCGGTTACGCGCTGGTGGCCAGTGGCAGTTTGCGCGAAGTGTTCGAACGTATCGTGCGCTATCACCCGGTGGTCAGCGATGCGCTTGAGCTGGACCTGAGCCGGGCCGACGACCGCTA
The DNA here is from genome assembly GCF_044760045.1 of Pseudomonas sp. NPDC098747. Taxonomy (NCBI): domain Bacteria; kingdom Pseudomonadati; phylum Pseudomonadota; class Gammaproteobacteria; order Pseudomonadales; family Pseudomonadaceae; genus Pseudomonas; species Pseudomonas sp. NPDC098747. The sequence goes on from NZ_JBIWAL010000009.1 coordinate 68,341, forward strand.
TCTGTTCCGTCTGAAAATTCCCGCAGGCAATCCTGCGCCAGCCTTCGAAGCCATCGACGCCTTCACCGCGATCTACGTGCGCACCTGCCGCAATCGCCTCGGCCGTGATTACGCACCGCTGGCCGTCTACCTGCGCCGCCCGGAACCACTCGACGCCCATCAATGGCACAAAGTCTTCCGCGCCCCGGTGCATTTCGCCTCGGCCGAAGATCGCCTGGAGTTCGCCCTCAGCGACTTCGACAGCCACCTCGACGACGCCAACCCCGAACTGGCGGAACACAACGAAGCCGTGCTCAAACGCACCATGGCCCAGCTCAAACCGCTGACCTGGGAGCGCAAGGTGCGCGACGCCATTGAGGAGCAACTACCGGAAGGAGAGCCCAGCGCCGAACGCATCGCCCAGGCGTTGCACTTGAGTTTACGCAGCCTGCAACGGCACCTGGCCGACGAAGGCTGCCGCTTCGACACGCTGCTCAACGAAAGCCGCGAAAACCTCGCGCTGCTGCACCTGCGTGATCCGCAATGCTCGTTGAGTGAAGTCAGCTATCTACTGGGATTTGCCGACACCAGCAGCTTCAGCCGCGCGTTCAAACGCTGGACGGGGCTGACGCCGGGGCAGTTTCGGGATCAATTGCGCTAAGAGCGCTAGAGCGAGTGCAGATTCCCAGCAGCTCTAGCGATCATGGAAATTCACCTTTTTCAACATATCGAGCGTTGGGCGGCTAGGCTGCCGAGGGACTGGCGCCAGTTCATAGCCGAACCCGTTGAGGATCGCTTCCACTTTGCGCAAGCCTATTTCTGAAACGGTGTTGTTCTCGATCCCCGAGATCGTAGCTCGGCTCATGCCGTACTTTTGGGCAAGCGCCTTTTGGGTGAGCTTATGTGCCTTGCGCAGGCTTCTAATCAATTCGCCTATATGTTCCATTGTTTAAGCCTGCATTGTTTACGATGCAATATCACAGGGACGAACTGCGACGCATCCTATTTGATGCATTTCAACAAGAAGCCAGCTGGCTGACTGTGTGAAAATCATCTATCCGACACAAACCCAAGCTCAAAAACCGTACCCGCCGCATCACTACTCACCCGCACCTGGCCCCCATGCAATTGCATGATCGACTGCACAATCGCCAGCCCCAAACCGCCGGAATCACCCGGTTCAGCGCGGGCCGGATCGACGCGATAGAAGCGGTCGAAGAGCTTGCCCAGATGCTCGGGCGCGATGGCCGGGCCGTGGTTGTGCACCTGCAACCAGCAAATGCCCGGCTCATCGCGCTGGCGCAGGGTGATTGAGGTGCCGACGTCAGCGTGACGCACGGCGTTGGCCAACAGGTTGCCGAGGGCGCGTTGCAGCAGTTGCTGATCGGCGAGCAGCTCGCCATGCAGTTGGTTTTCCAGACGCAGGTCGCGGTCGTCCGCCAAGGCTTCGAAGTAGTCGCACAGTTCATTGCCGACGTCTTGCAGATCCAGCGTGCGCAGATCGAGCGCGCGTTCCGCCTGTTCGGCACGGGCGAGGAACATCAGGTTTTGCGCCATGCGTTTGAGCCGTTCGAACTCTTCCATGTTCGAGGCCAGCAATTCCTGATATTCCGCCGTGCTGCGCGGGTGATTCAGGGCCTGACCGTTACTGGCGAGCAAGGTGTGCAGTGGCGTGCGGATTTCATGGGCGAGGTCGGCGGAGAATTGCGACAGGCGCTGGAAGCTGTCGTCCAGCCGCGCGAGCATGCCGTTCAGCGCGTTTACCGGCTCAAGCAGTTCCGCAGGCGTGCCGGCGGCAGGCAGGCGCTGATCGAGGCTACGCAGGTCGATGCCGCGGACCGCTTCGCTCAATTGCCGTAACGGTTGCAGGCCACGGCGCAGCAGCACCAGCCCTAAAGCAAACGCTAGCAACGCGCCCAGACCGATCGCCATATAAAGTCGCATCCGATAGCTCGCGAGCATCTGCTCGCGTTCGTTTAGTACTTTGCCGGCAATCACGGTTAGCGATTCGCCGTTCGGACCTTGCGCTGCGCCGGACAGCAGCGCCACTTCGGCACCGTCGGGCGCCTGCCAGGTCATCACGTCGCGACGTTGCGGGGACTGATCGCGCGCGATTGCATTCAGCGCTGGAAGCGTTCGCTGGCGCGGGTTGATCGCGATCACACTGGAGCCATCCGCGCGGCGCACCAGCAGCAAACTGTCGAGATTGCCGAGCATGTTCTGATACAGCCGGGGCCGCGCCTGCAAGGCGTCGAGGCTGTCGCTGTCGGCGAGCAAGGCGCGCACCTGTTCCAGTCGCCCGAGCAACGCGAGGTCATCGCGATAGGCGATTTCCGCAGCAAGCGAGCGGTAGAGAAACACGCCAATCGCGCTCAATACCAAAGCGCAGACCATTGCGAATGCCAGCGCCAGGCGCCAGGCAATCGACCTAGAGCGCATCGTCGGGCGCTTCCAGTTGATAACCGACGCCGCGCACGGTGTGGATCAGTTTCGGCATAAACGGATCATCGACTTTCGAGCGCAAACGCCTTACCGCGACTTCGACCATGTTGGTATCGCTGTCGAAATTCAAATTCCACACCTGTGAGGCGATCAGTGTGCGCGATAGCACTTCGCCCTGGCGGCTGGCGAGCAATTGCAGCAACGCGAATTCCTTGTTGGTCAGGGCGATGCGCTGGCCGCCGCGACTGACGCGACGGCGTAAAACGTCGATCTCCAGATCGGCAATGCTGTACGACTCGGCTTCGCGCATCGGCCCGCGACGCAGCAGCGTGCGTACGCGCGCGAGCAGTTCGGCGAAGGCAAAAGGCTTCAACAGGTAATCGTCGGCGCCGAGTTCGAGACCGCGTACGCGGTCTTCAATAGCGTCCTTGGCGGTGAGGAACAGCACTGGCGTAGCGCCGCGCTGGCGGATCAGTTGCAGCAATTGCCAGCCATTAAGGCCCGGCAGCATCACATCGAGGATGATCAGGTCGTACTCCTGCTGCTCGATGAAGTAGCGGCCATCGAGGCCATTGAGCGCCACGTCCACGGCAAAACCCGACTCGCCCAGCCCTTTGGCGAGGAAATTCGCGGTTTTGGCTTCATCTTCTACGACCAGCAAACGCATGGCACACCTCAATTATTCAGACGCACAGGCTAGGCGTCTTCAACAGCGTTGCCTATTACAAACTTGTAATCCGACTGACGAGGTTCTGACGAAGACCGCCGGCTAAGGTGGCCACATTCACCTCGGAGCCTGTTTATGACCTTCAAATACCTCGCTGCCAGCCTGGCCCTCGGCCTCAGCGCCAGTGTTCTCGCAGCACCTGAATTGCCGCGTCACGCCGACCTCGACCTGAAAACTGCGCGGCTGTTAGCCGACACAGCGCTGAGCAATTGCACCGGCACGGTGTCGGTGCTCGACCGTGGCGGCAATTTGCTGGTGACCCTGCGTGGCGACGGTGTCGGCCCGCACAACACCGCTGCCAGTCAGCGCAAGGCGTACACAGCGTTGTCGACAAAAACTCCAACCCGCCTATTCGCCGAACGCGCCCGCAGCAATCCGGAAACCGCCAACCTCAACACCCTCGACGAATTGCTGCTGCTCGGCGGCGGCATTCCGCTGTTCGCCGCCAACGAATTGGTCGGCGCCATGGGCGTGGCCGGTTCCGGTGGTGGCGAGCAAGACGAAACCTGTGCGACCCGGGCCGCCGACAAGGCCGGCCTGTCCATCACCCGTTCCCAATAAGGAGATTCATCATGACCACTTTGCGCATGACCTTCGCCGCCCTCGGCCTGAGTGCGTTTTCGAGCCTGACCCTTGCTGCTGGCAACCCGCTGAGCGTCCACGTGCTCAACCTGGAAAACGGCCTGCCCTCGCCCGGCATCGACGTGACGCTGGAGAAACATGTCGGTCAGAACTGGCAGCCACTGGCTGAAGGCACCACCAACGAACAGGGGCGCATTGCAGAACTGTTCCCGGCCAAACAGCCTTTTGAAGCAGGCGAATACCGGGTGGTATTCAAGACCGGCGAGTACTTCAAGAAGGCCAGGCACGACACGTTCTTTCCGGAAATCCCGGTGATTTTCGAGGTGAAGCAGACCGATCAGCATTACCACATCCCGTTGTTGCTGAGCCCGTACGGCTTCTCGACCTATCGCGGATCCTAAGGTCAACTCGGATTAAATGTGGGAGCGAGCTTGCTCGCGAAGGCGATGCATCAGTCAGTGATGTGATGGCTGACACACCGCTTTCGCGAGCAAGCTCGCTCCCACAAGGGGCAGTGTGATGGTCAGATTGTGGCGAGCGCTCGCAAACGCACCGCATCAAGGATCTCGATCTCGCCATACCCCAAGCCAATAATCCCCTGCCCCTGCAAGTCCTTGAGGATCTGATTGGTGGTCTGCCGCGACAGCGACAACATCGATGCCAACTGCTCCTGCGGCAGTAGCAGCACCCGGCGGGGCGCGTCGATTTCGCCATAGCCTTCGGCGATCATCAGCAAGCGATGAGCCAGCCGCGCCGGGGCCGGCAGCAGGCTGAGCTGTTCGAGATTGATGAAAGCCAGGCGCAGTTTGTGGCTCATCAGCAACGCCAGATGCCGCCAGTACACCGGGTGTTCGTCGAGCAGTTTCAGCAGTGTGACTTGCGGGATATTCAGCAGCGTGCACGGCCCGACCGCATAAGCGTCGTGGGTACGCGGCTGGCCGTCGAACAGGCAGATTTCGCCGAACCAATGCGGCGCCTCCACCAGGCTCAGTAACGCTTCCTTGCCCTGCTCACTCACCGCACCGATGCGCACGGCGCCTTCGAGCACCGCGTAAAGACCGCAGGGCGGATCGCCGCGCTGGAACAAGCGCTGCCCCGCCGTCAGCCGCCGCTCCCGGGCCGCCGCCAGCAGGCTATCCTGAAAGGATGCAGGCAGATGACTGAACCACTGCCCGGTCATCAGTTGTGAACGCATTTGCATGAACACTCCCGGATTGTCGCCTGCCTGACAGAGTGAACGCCGATTCCGGCGCATGCTGCGATCACCCTATAGGAGGAACAACAATGAAAAGCCTCGTCGATCATTTGAGTCAATACGCCGCATACCACCGCGACCCACGCAACATTGCCAGCCACTTTATCGGTATTCCGCTGATCGTGGTGGCGGTGGCGGTTTTGTTGTCGCGGCCAGAATGGTCGCTGGGTGGCTTGTGGATATCTCCAGCCGTCCTGGTAGCGCTGGCGTCTGCGTGGTTTTACCTGCGCCTGGAAGTGAAACTCGGCGTACTGATGACCGTGCTGATGGGGTTATCAGTCTGGGCCGGGCATGTCCTGGCGCAACAAAGCACTCTGGTCTGGCTGAGCAGCGGTTTGGCGATGTTTGTGATTGGCTGGGTGATCCAGTTTGTCGGGCATCACTATGAGGGGCGCAAACCGGCGTTTGTCGATGATGTCAGCGGGCTGATTGTCGGGCCATTGTTTGTGGTGGCCGAGTTGGCGTTCATGCTCGGGATGCGGCATGAGTTGAAAGAGCAGATCGAGGCGCGGGCGGGGGTGGTGCGGGTCAATCCGAATCGGGCTGCTGTTTAAACCGCCATCGCGGGCAAGCCCGCTCCCACAGTGACTGGGTGTGTACACAAAATTTGTGATCACCCGAGACACCTGTGGGAGCGGGCTTGCCCGCGATGCTTTTTAGAGGCTGGCGGCTTTCTGCCAGACCTTGGGCTTGAAGAACAGGGTCTCACCCTTGGCCAAACCGATCAGGCTGTCGTGATCTTTCACCACTTCGGCCTCGATCAAATCAGTCTGCCCCTCAACCTTCAACGTCACCCGCGTGGTCGCACCCAACGGCCGGATATCACGCACCTCAGCGGCATGGTGATCTTCCAGCTCATGCCTGGACAACGACACTTCGTGAGGACGGAACAGCACGTGGTTGTCATCGCTCAGCAGAAAGCGGTTCGAGTCGCCAAGGAAGTGATAAACAAAATCGCTGGCCGGGTTTTCGTAGACGTCGCCCGGTGAGCCGATCTGCTCGATCACACCCTTGTTCATCACCACGATACGGTCGGCGACTTCCATCGCTTCTTCCTGGTCGTGGGTCACGAATACCGAGGTCAGGTTGATGTCTTCGTGCAGGCGAGCCAGCCAGCGGCGCAGCTCTTTACGCACCTTGGCGTCGAGGGCACCGAACGGTTCGTCGAGCAGCAGCACTTTCGGCTCAACCGCCAAGGCACGAGCCAGGGCGATACGCTGGCGCTGACCACCGGACAGTTGCTCCGGGTAACGATCCGACAACCAATCCAGTTGCACCATGTTCAGCAACTCATGAACCTTGATCGCGATCTGGCTTTCGCTCGGGCGCTGGTTTTTCGGCTTCATGCGCAGGCCGAAGGCGACGTTGTCGAACACGGTCATGTGGCGGAACAGCGCGTAGTGCTGGAACACAAAACCGACGTTGCGATCCCGCACGTCGTGGCCGGAGACGTCTTCACCGTGGAAGACGATGTTGCCCTGATCCGGGGTTTCCAGACCGGCAATAATGCGCAGCAAAGTGGTCTTGCCGCAGCCGGACGGGCCGAGCAGCGCCACCAGCTCACCGCTGTGGATATCCAGGCTGATGTTGTCCAGCGCCTTGAACGCGTTGAAATTCTTGCTGACGTTACGCACTTCGATCGACATGAGTTATTCCTCTGCGGCGCTGGCGCGCAGGCGGTTGATACGGTTTTCGCTCCACTGCTTGAGCAGCAGGATGAAGAGCGCCAGGATAATAAACAGTCTCGCAACGCCGAAAGAGCCCACGTGGTAGTATTCGTTGTATAGGATCT